>CAZHSK010000001.1:0-23909 GCA_964535235.1 uncultured Treponema sp.
GTTCCCGCGGAGGAAGTCATAGAGCTATCGTACAGGGCGGAATTAGCCAAGGCGGGCAAGATACGATTCTTCGGGGGGAAGCAGGAATTCATCAGGCTTGGCGTATTCGATCGCATAGACGCCGTGCTCTGCAGCCACATAACCAATTCGGAAGGACCATATTTCGACCATAGCAAAAGCTACAACGGCGTGCTGCACAAGTCCGCGAGATTCATCGGCAAAAGCTCGCACGCGGCTCTTTCCCCGCAGCTGGGCATCAACGCCCTCCACGCCGCGGTGAGCGCCATCAACAACATAAACGCCTTGAGGGAAAAGCTCGACGAAAAGTACCACGTGCGAGTCCATTACATCATCACCAAGGGGGGGGATAGCCCGAACATAATTCCCGACGACGTGCGCATGGAGCTCGGGGTTCGAGCCTCCACCGCGGAGATGATGGTCGAAGCTAATAAATTGGTTAACCGGGCTCTTATCGCCGGCGCGGACGCTCTCGGCGCGAAAGTGGAGATAAATGACCAAGGCGCCTACCTGCCGCTGCACCAGCACAGGGAGCTGGGGCTGCTCTACGCCGAAAACGCCAAGGCTCTCGCGGGCCCGCAAAACGTGCACGATCTCATCGCAGAGAGCCGCGGATCCTCCACCGACGCGGGCGATTTAGCATCCATAGTTCCCGCCATCCACCCGAATTTCGGCGGTTCCTGCGGCCCCGCCCATACCAACGATTTCGACATTTGCGATGAGTACCTCGCCTACGTCCAACCGGCGAAAGCAGCCGCGATGACGGTGATAGATCTGCTGTACGATGGCGCCGCGGCCTGCAGGAAGATCCGTGATGATTTCGTCCCGCTTTTTAACAGCAAGGAAGAATATTGCGACTTTTTCGCAAAATTCGAGGAGCGATGAATATGCGAGAATATCGGATCCTCTCCCCAACGGGAATTGTAGGGTATGGGTTCCCTGAAGAATCATTCGCCCTCGGCGTCGCCCAAAAACCGGATTTAATCGCCTGCGACGCGGGCTCCACCGATCCCGGCCCGTACTACCTGGGCAGCGGGAAGCCCTTTACCACGTCTACCGCGGTAAAAAGAGACATGACCTTGATGCTGAAGGCCGCGTGCGAGCTCGGCATTCCCCTCGTCATCGGATCGGCGGGAGGATCCGGCGGGAACAGCCATCTCGAGCGGGAGTTCCAAATAGTCGCGGACATCTCGAGAGAAAATAAATTATCGTTCAAATTCGCCACGATCTCAGCGGAGTTCGATAAGGATTTCATCACGAGCGAGTTCGACAAAGGCAGGATTTCCCCCCTGGGCGCCGCCCCCGAATTGAAAACTAAGGATATCCGGGACAGCGCCTGCATCGTCGCTCAAATGGGAATCGAGCCGATCATGAAAGCCTTGGACGAGGGAGCGCAGGTCATACTGGCGGGGAGATGCTACGATCCGGCGCCATTCGCGGCCCCCGCGGTGCGCCTGGGGTATGATAAAGCGCTCGCCATCCATCTCGGCAAATTGCTGGAATGCGCCGCCATCGCGGCGGTCCCCGGCAGCGGATCGGACTGCATGATGGGATATTTGTACGATGATTCCTTTTCCGTGGAGCCGCTCAGCGCCAAGCGCAAATGCACCACCACCTCCGTCGCTGCACATACGCTCTACGAAAAATCGAACCCCTATCTCTTGCCCGGCCCCGGCGGAGTGCTCGATCTATCGGCCTGCGACTTCATTCAGGAAACCGAGCGCAGGGTGAGGGTAAAGGGCAGCGCCTACGATTCCAGCGGGAAGAAAACGATCAAGCTGGAAGGCTCGAAAAAAATCGGATTTAGAACCATCTGCATTTGCGGCAACAGGGATCCGATCTTCATTTCCCAAATCGATACGATTCTCAAGGATCTTCGGATTCGCGTAGCGCAGAATCTCAGCGGATGCGAATTCGAATATTCCCTCGACTTCATCCTCTACGGCCTGAATGGCGTGATGGGAAACCTGGAGCCTATCCGCGAAATCACATCCCATGAATTAGGCATCGTCATCGACGTGGTCGCGGATACCCAGGAAAACGCCAACACTGTCTGCTCGGTAACGAGGTCCACGCTTCTGCACCATGGGTACGAAGGTCGCCTGGCGACCGCCGGCAACTTGGCATTTCCCTATTCCCCGTCCGATATCCAGGCGGGAGAGGTGTACAATTTTTCCCTCTACCATCTGTTGGAGGTAGAGGAGCCGGAACGGATTTTCCCGAGAACGCATTATGAATTCAAAGAGGGCTGCCTGCGATGAAAACAAGACTAAGAGATATCGCCTCGGTGATACGGTCGAAGAATTCCGGTCCCTATGAACTCACTTTGGACATTCTCTTTAAAAAAGCCGAGGATTTCGAACGATTCTCCTCCAAGAACATCATCGATGAAACGTTGATAGCCCGCCTTTATAAAATCGACAAGAAGGACGTGTTGAGCATCGTGAAGTTCCCCCAGGCCAAGGCGATCAAAGCCACGATAGTCCGCCCCTGCGGTTCCGGGGACCTGGGCGAACGGGACGTCTACGGCGCCCAACAGCATGCCCCTCTGATGAATCTGGAATGGGACGATTGACGATGCCGGGGATAGCATCCGTACGAAATGCAATGTTATTCAGAAGAATTGCAATGGCCAATACCAATATCCTGCCTTACAGTTAACGTGGGTATCTGTAGTAAGTAAATGATGATAGGAGGTAATTATGAAAAGGAGAATGCTATTCGCCATCATCGCCACGGTATTGATCGTGGCGGTGCCGATCAGCGCCTTTTCACAAGCTAAGAAGACGACGTCGAGGACTGATCTGAACCTTTCCCTCGTCGGCGTCGTCTCGACCCTAGATCCGTTCAAGACAGCGCTGACGGTAGACTTGATGCTGTTCAAGCAAATCTATGAGAGCCTCTATTACATCGATGACTACGCGAAACCTCATAGCCGGATCGCGTTAAGCCATACCACCAGTCCCGATGGATTAGTCTATACCTTCAAGCTGAGGAAAGACGCGTTTTTCCACAACGGAGACCCGGTGAAGGCATCGGATGTCCTATTCTCGTTCAAGACCGCCATGGCCTCGCCCGTATTGGCTCCCTATGTCAACGTCGTAAAGGAAGTCAAGAAAGTCGACGACTACACGGTCCAAATCGTCTTGAAACAGCCCTACACCCCGTTCCTCAACAACTCCGCCCAGGTATTCATAATAAGCGAAAAAGCGTATACGGCGGCGGGAACCAAATTCGGGGCCACGATAACAGGCGCGGGGACCGGCCCCTATAAAGTGGTGAAGTACGACGGCAACACGAGAATCGAACTCGAGTCGTTCCCGAAGTATTATTTAGGCGAAGCCGCCATCAAGAAAGTCACTTTTGTTCCAATGTCGGACAAATCTACCGGGTTGATCGCTTTTGAAAACGGGGAATTGGATTTCTACGATGTGCCTTCCTCTAACTGGAAAGAGATTACCGAGAGCGGGAAATATGAGTACATGCTCGCACCGTCCTCTCACATCAGCTACATTCTGTTGAATCCCTCCAGCGGCTTGCTCAAGAACCAGGACCTGCGCTACGCGATCAATTACGCCGTCGACAGGGAATTGATAAACATCGTAGCGTATGAAGGATACGCGAACGAGGCGTATCATATGATGCATCCGGAATACATAACCGGCGCCTCGAACGATACGTTCAAATTCAGCTACGATCCGGCGAAAGTGAAGGAATACCTGAAGAAAGCGGGGTATCCCAATGGCGTGGACATCGGCGTGCTCCAGCATACCACCGCCAACTATTTCCCCAAAATCGCCCAGGTTTTCCAGGCACAGTTGGCGGACTTCGGCATTAAGTGCACGCTCCAGGGCGGAGAGACCTCGGCGCTGGTGGGCGGCTGGAGGGCGGGTCAATTCAACATGCTCTGCTCCGGCTTCAACGCCGTGCTCGATTACGATTACTACACGCGCTATACAAGCCCCGATGTCCCATCCTCATTCCTGAAATTCCAAAACACCGATTACGACGCCAAGTGGATTCTTCAGCAGTACAACAAAGGCGCGGCCGAGCTGGACAAGGCGAAGCGGGAGAAGATCTATTTCGACCTCGAGGAGTATATCGCCAGGACGGCCTGCTACATCCCGATATTCTACAAGACCAATCCTTACGCGTGGAATAAAAACCTCAACGTCAAGTTGGACCTGAATTACTATTACGTGTATGATTGGAGCTGGAAATAACATCGTTCGCAAGGACATTCCCTGAATTGGCTTTTGGGCAATAAGTCCTCCGCGCCTGGTCGGGCGCGGAGGGCGCTCTTTTAAAAAAGTAAATTTCTTTAAGGGGAGCTGATCGTGTACAGATACCTTTTTAAAAGATTGTTGATGATAATTCCTATATTGCTCGGCGTCGCGCTGGTGATCTTTTTCATATTGCAGCTGACCCCGGGCGATCCAGGCACCATGATACTTGGGGCCGGAGGAGATCAAGCAGCGATTGATCAGCTCAACGAGGAGTTAGGATACAATCGTCCGGTATTGGAGCGGTTCTTCACCTATCTTTACAATGTCGTCTTCAAATTGGATTTCGGCGCTTCGTACAGGACGCGGCTTCCGGTGATCGATAACATCAAAGGCAGGATTCCAGTCTCGATTACCCTGGCCTTCAGCACGATCGTCTTCGCCTCCGTGATCGGAATACCTATCGGCGTGCTATCCGCGGTAAAGCAATACTCGCTACTCGATACAGTGCCGACGGTAATATCGCTATTCATGGCGGCATTGCCCGGATTCTGGCTTGGCATGATGATGATGTATTTTTTCTCGTTGAAGCTCGGATGGCTCCCGTCCAACGGCGTAGGCAGCTGGCAACATTTCATCCTCCCGGTGGTCTCCCTCGGCCTCCCGTATGCCGCCCAGGAGCTGCGCTTTACGCGCTCGAGCATGCTAGAGACCATTCGCCAAGATTACGTTCGCACGGCGAGGGCGAAGGGAGCGAATGAAAGACTGGTTATTTGGAAGCACGCGCTCAAAAACGCGCTGTTGCCGGTAATCACGGTGACCGGAGGCAACTTCGGCGTTCTGCTGGGAGGAGCGGTCGTTACCGAATCGCTTTTCAACATACCCGGACTCGGCTCGCTGATAATAACGAGCATAAAAATCAAGGATGTCCCGACGGTGATGGGCGCCACGTTGATCTTGGCCTTCGTTTTCAGCTTGATCCTGCTAGGCGTGGATCTTCTCTATGCGGCGGTTGATCCACGCATCAAGGCAAAATACTCCAAATAGGGGTTCGACGCATGAGCGATACGATTCAGTTCAAACGGCAAGGTAAGATTAAGGAAATCTGGAGACGGCTGAAAAAAAGCAAGACCGCCATGTTCGGCCTGGTCATACTTTTGATCTTCATAGCATCCGCGGTCTTCGCGGAGGCGATCACTCCTTACAACATGGCCATAAAGCAAAACATCCGCCAAAGGATGCAGGGGCCCTCCGTCGAGCACTGGTTCGGCACCGATGGCTTCGGACGCGACGTGTTCGCCAGAGTCCTGCACGGCAGCAGGAGGTCGCTATCGATCGGTTTTCTCGCGACGCTCGCCTCGCTTAGCGTAGGCCTGCTGTTCGGGGCCGCCGTCGGCTATTACGGAGGCAAGTTCGACGCCATCGTCATGCGATTTATGGATATTCTATCGGCGATACCCGCGACGCTGATGGCGCTGGCGATCGTGGCGGCGCTCGGGTCGAATATGACGAACTTGATAATAGCGATCGCGATAGCGAGAATTCCCGCGTTCGTGAGAATAATACGGGCCGCGATCCTGGGAGTCGTGGACCTGGAATATATCGAAGCTGCGCGAGCCGGCGGGGCGGGCGATTTCCGCATAATAATTAAGCATATCCTGCCCAACATCATCGGAACATTGATCGTGCAAACCACTATGACGACGGCTCAATTGATCATGAGATCGGCCAGCCTCAGCTTTTTAGGCCTCGGCATACAGGCGCCGGAACCAGAATGGGGCAGCCTGCTCTCGGAAGCCAGGGAATTTCTGCGCCCGGCGCCTTATTTGATGATTTTCCCCGGGCTCG
Organism: uncultured Treponema sp.; assembly: GCA_964535235.1. GTDB lineage: Bacteria > Spirochaetota > Spirochaetia > Treponematales > Rectinemataceae > UBA2256. Next base: position 6,090 of record CAZHSK010000001.1, read on the forward strand.
CCATCGTTCTCTCGACCTTGTCATTAAATTTGCTCGGCGACGGGCTGCGGGACGCCCTCGATCCCCGCCTCAAGTCTTAAGGATGCGCCCATGCGAACCGGTGAAAAAATACTGAGTATCAAAGACTTGTATATAGACTACCGCACGGACTTGGAGACGGTTCACGCGGTGAATGGCATTAGTTTCGACCTGGAGAAGGGAGAGACCCTGGGGATAGTGGGCGAAACCGGCGCCGGCAAGACGACTACCGCGCTTTCGATTCTTCGCTTATTGCCCGAGAGGACCGGCAAGATCTTCAACGGCTCCATCGAATTCATGGGCGAGGATTTGCTCAAAGTCTCGGAAGAAAAGATGAGGGATGTCCGGGGCGAAAAAATCGCCATGATATTCCAGGACCCGATGACAAGCCTGAATCCCGTGCTTTCGGTCGGCGAGCAAATCGCGGAAGTCCTCGTCCTCCATGCTTTCAAGGATAAGAAGAAGGAAGAAATCGAGGCCCGAACCGACGAAGTCCTGAGACTGGTAGGGATACAGCCGGAAAGGAAAAAAGACTATCCTCACCAGTTTTCGGGCGGGATGAAGCAGCGGGTGGTGATAGCGATGGCCCTCGCCTGCGAGCCGGACATACTTATCGCCGACGAGCCGACGACAGCCCTGGACGTGACGATCCAAGCCCAAGTCTTGGCTATGATTCGCGAACTCAAGGAAAGGCTCGGCACCTCGATGATCATGATAACCCACGATCTCGGCATCGTGGCCCAAACCTGCGATAAGGTTGGGGTAATGTACGCGGGCGAACTAATCGAAACCGGTATCCTCGATGACATTTTCATCGGCGACTCGCATCATCCTTACACGACGGGGTTGTTCGGATCGATTCCGAATTTGAAAACGAAAACGGATCGATTAAGCCCGATCGGAGGCTTGATGCCGGATCCGACAAACCTACCGAAAGGCTGTAAGTTTTCACCGAGATGCCCTCGATGCATGGATATCTGCCTGTCGACTCAGCCAAAGGACGCTTTGCGAGGAAGCCACACGATAAAGTGTCACTTATTCAAGGATTTGGAACCATGAACGAGAATGCTGTACCCCTCATCGAGACGAGGAATCTGAAGAAATACTTTAAAGTCAAAAAAGGGCTGCTTCATGCCGTGGACGATATCAATATCAAGATTTTCAAAGGAAAGACCATCGGCGTCGTCGGGGAATCCGGCTGCGGCAAAAGCACCTTGGGGAGAGCGATACTGCGGCTGATCGAGCCTACTTCCGGCGACATTCTCTTCGACGGCAAATCGATAATGGCCTATAACAAATCCAGAATGCGGGAAATGCGAAGGAATATGCAGATCATCTTCCAAGATCCATATTCGAGCATCGATCCCCGGAAAACCGTAGCAGAAATAATCGCCGATTTCATGTTCATACATAAGACCTACAAGACGCAGAAAGAAATCTGGAATAAAACCGCGGAGCTCATGGATACGGTAGGATTGGCTCAACGCCTGGCCAACGCATACCCTCACGAATTGGACGGAGGCAGAAGGCAGAGGATAGGAGTAGCCAGGGCCCTTTCCCTCAACCCTCAATTCATCGTGTGCGACGAGCCGGTCTCGGCGCTGGATGTCTCCATCCAGGCCCAGATATTGAACCTTCTTATGGACCTGCAAGAGCAATACCAACTGACCTATATGTTCGTGACGCACAACCTCTCCGTCGTTAAACACATCAGCGACGAAATCATCGTTATGTACCTGGGCCAATGCATAGAAAAAGCGTCGGTCGATGAACTTTTTTCGCGTCCTCAGCATCCCTACACCAAGGCCCTTTTGGCCGCTATCCCGGAACCTGACATTACGTCGAGGGACAAACGAATCGAGATAATCAAAGGAGAGTTGACCAGCCCGGTAAATCCCAGCGTCGGGTGTCGTTTCGCCAAGAGGTGCAATTACGCTTTCGACCGGTGCACCAAGGAAGACCCAGCGTTGAGCGATCTGGGAGGAGAGCATTTTTGCGCCTGCTTTCTCCATAATAGCGAAAATCGACAGGAGGACCGACGATGAAAGTGACAATATGCGCCACGGGCGATTCCATAATGATGAATCCCCCGCCTAAGGAATATACTGGGAAAGAAAAGCTCAAGCAGATTATCGATAAGGCGGATATCCGGATAAATAACCTGGAAATGGTCCTTTCCAACTATGATTGCTTTGCTTCGACCTTTTGCGGCGGCACTTGGCTTACCTCCCCGCCGGAAATGCTCCGGGAATTGTTAGCCTTCGGCTTCAATTATTTCAGCATCGCCAACAATCACACCATGGATTATTCCTACAACGGACTGGAATCGACCATCTCCACGCTAAGGAAAAACAAGCTGGCCTTCTCGGGAGCGGGAAAAGATCTTGCCGAAGCGTCAAAGCCCGCGTTTCTGGACGTCCAGAAAACGAAAGTCGGGTTGCTGTCCATTTGCGCGACGAACGACGACGCCGCGAGGGCAGGATACGCCCGGCCGCCGATCCCCGGGAGACCTGGACTCAATCCGCTCCGGCATTCCGAAGTATTCAAAATCAATTCATTCCACATGAGCGCCTTGAAAGAAATAGCGAAAGCCACCTGCGTCAACGGAAGAATCGACAACTCCAAGAAAGGCGGTTATACGATCCAAAAACCCGGATTGTTTTCCCTGGGCGCGATTGATTTCCAGGAAAGCGATGCGGAAGGGAAACTATCAACCTGCAATAAAAACGACCTGTCCCGCACGAAAGAAACGATCGAAAAAGCGCTCAAGGAAGCGAGCCACCTGGTCGTTCTCGTCCACTCCCATGAAATCAAAGGCCTCACCGACGACCAGCCGGATTATTTCCTGGAAGAATTCGCCAGATCCTGTATCGACTGGGGGGCTTCGGCCGTGATCGGGAGCGGTACGCACCAGCTTAAGGCGATCGAAATATACAAGGGAAAGCCGATATTCTACTCAATAGCGAATTTCATATTCCAAAGCGACGCTTCCCATTACATGCCGCAGGATTACTACGAAAAATATAACATCCCTACGGAGTTCACCGCGGAACAAGCCATATCCGTCCGGTCGGCGAACAGCACGAGAGGACTGAACTGCGATCACATGAACTTCCGAGGCATAATGCCGTTCATGGAGTTCGAAGACGGGAAACTGGCCAGCCTCGCCCTCTATCCGCTAGAAATCGGATTCGCGGCCGGACCTAGCCTACGCGGCTACCCAAGTCTCGCGGACGAAAAAACGGCGCGCGAAATCTACGATCGCCTCGCAGAACTGAGCGCGCCGTATGGGACACGTTTGGAGATGCAGGAGAATAAAATCATAGTATCATTGAATACTACGCACCGATGAGAGGAACCCAGTACTCGCACCAGTAGTCCGGCGCCTCGGTGTCGGGCAGATCCGGGTAATACTCCAGCTCCGGGGTACCGGCGTGCTCTCGTCCCGATGCGGGGAACCACTCGGAATAGATTCGCTTTATGACATCCTGGAAGTTCTTGCTCAAGGGTCCCCGTGAGGTGAATTTGGCCCATGTGGAGGCAGGCACGTCGATCCGGTCCCAGCTCGAGGGGACTGAAGCGTCATCGGGCGGCACTTCGACGGCGATGCTGTACGTAAAGTCCCCGCAGGCGTCGTCGCAGGAATGGCATACGCCGCAGATGCCAACCCGGCTGCCGGCCGCCTTGGCGCAAAGCGCGGCGAAGCGATCGTCTTTCATAACCGCATCCCAGAACTTGGGGACCTCGGCGAAGCTTCCCCCATCTCCTCCCTTTGTCCTGATGCTGAATCCGGCCAGCCGCATGGCTGGCCCCTTTTCGATCCTATACTCCATGGGCGTATCTCCTTTGAGAGCGACGGTGAAGGCAAGCCGCGAACAGGTATGGAGCTTGCGGCCGGGTTGGCGAGCCTCGCTGGGCAGGCAACCGAACTCGCGCTTGAAGGCTCGGGCGAAGGCGTCCGCCGATTCGTAGCCGTAGTCGAGCGCCAGGTCGATGATACGCGCGCCCTGCGCGTCGTCCCCCGAGTAGGCCAGCTCCAGGGCGGCCAGGGACAGCCTCCGCTTGCGCACATATTCACCCGGCCCCATGCCAGTCACGACTTCGAACATCCGAAGAAAGTGGAAGGTCGAGCAGTTCGCCACGGCGGCCGCCTCGCCTATGATGATATCACCTTTCATGCGCGACTCGAGGTATTCCAGCGCCTCGGCCATTCTCGTCTGCCAGTCCACGGTTCCTCCCGTCGATCTCGATGCTACAATACCGACCGTGCAGGCGCAATTCCCGACTTTTTTTGCCGAGAGGTGAAGGCATCGAAATTCATGACCAGGCGGGAGCGCGAGGAATCGTGGGTTTAATTTCCTGATATGGAGAGAAGCGCGATGAACTCGTCTCCGCCCCGATGGCAGGCGCCGTACTTTTTATGATGAATAATGAATTCAGGCGACGCCCAGGGAAATTGGCGCCGTCCCGTTTCACTGCCCCAAAACCTCCAGGACCATGGAGGCGACGAAGGCGCCGCGCTTCGCGACACAGTCGAGGTTGATATACTCTTTCGGATTGTGTACATAATCGCCAGTCATGCCCATGCCATCCAAAGTCGGGCAACCTACATACGAAGTAAAGTTGCCGTCAGAGCCGCCCATGACGACTTTGCCTTTCATTTCCATCCCGAATTCGGAGCCGACGCGAAGCGCGGCTTGGTAAAGCGCCTTGTTCCCTGGGTTCTCCTTATCGAAGGGAGGCTTGTTGATGCCGCCTACCGTCTTTATCCTGACCTTCGGGTTAAACGACTGCAGATGCTGGAAACGCTCATCGTACAATCTCGCGAGCCCTTCGGAAGAGAAGCGGGCGTCTATGGTGAGATGTCCGTCGCCCGGGATGGTCGGCCAGCTCGCGTTACCGGACTCCAGGCAAGTGCAGGCCACCGTCACCGTCTCTCCGTCCTTGTCGTAGAAGGTCAGGTCCTCGAGCGCGACTGCCTGTCTCGCCAATTCCTTTAGGCCGCTCTCCGCCCTGTACGGTTCCAGCCCCGAATGGGCTTGCTTGCCTTCGGCGAAAAAATCGTAGACGGATCTTCCGAAGCGGCCGATTTTCAAACCTCCGATATAATCCCCCATCGCGGATTCCATGACGAAGGCGGCTTTGCTCTTTCTCGCGTGTTCCTCGAAATGCTTGCGCGAAGCGAGACTCCCCGTCTCCTCGTCGGCGCTGAGGAAGAAGGCGATTTTCTTGTTTTTCGGCAACAGCCCCAATTCGATGAGCGCTTTCGCGACCATGTACACCTGCACGTCGCCGCCCTTCATGTCGAGCGCCCCGGGGCCATACGCCTTATTCCCTTCCACCTTCCAGAGCGGCCGGAACGTGTCTTTCGGATACACCGTGTCGTAATGGCCCACGAACAATACCTGCTCGTCACCTTCGCCATATTCCATATAGAGATGATCTCCATACCGGGGATCGCCGCTCGGTACTAGGGCGCAGGTAAATCCCAAGCTGGAAAAAAGCTCATGGAAATAGTTCCGGCAGAGCCGGAGATCCTCTTTGTCGCCCTCCGTCGGGCTCTCAAGCGAAACCGCCTGCCCGAGCCTCTCGATGAACTCCTCGAGATGGGCTTCCATGAAATCGAAGAGCAGTTGCTCGCGCGAAATGGTACCTGCGGATTTTTCCGACATGCTACATCCTCAACCTTGCCACTGTATCATTTGGAGAATCGTAATTATAGCGACCCCGATGACCGCCGTGGTCAGCATGTACGGCACAAGCCATTTCACGTATTTGCCGTAATTGATTTTGGAAATACCCAAGCACGCCATCATGCCCCCTGCCGTCGGGACGATTATATTCGTAAGGCTTTCTCCCAGCTTATACGTCTCCACCGCCACCTGCCTGGTGACGCCAGTCAGGTCGGCCAGCGGAACCATGATGGGCATGACCGCGACGGCCTGGCCGGAGCCCGAAGAGATGATCAGGTTGAAGAACAGGTTGAACACGTACATGAGATTCGCCCCGATCACGCTGCCGACCGCGCTGATAGGAATGGTGAGGTAATAGACGATCGAATCGATGATGTTGCCGTCTGTCATGATGACGGATATAGCCTTAGCCATACCGACGATAAAGGCTCCGGCCGCTATTCCCTGAAGTCCCTTAGCGAAGGATTTCGCGGTTCCGTCGATTCCGAGGCCTCCTAAAAGCCCGCCGAAAACCGCGACGAAGAAGAAAATAGTCGTGAGCTGCATCGTAGACATTTTAAGAACCGTCGCGCCGTATATCAGCCAACCAAATCCGCCCACGAGCACAAGCCCGGCGAGGATTTGATTCAGGCTGAGCTTGGAGTCGGCAAGCAAAGCCGGATCGAGCGCGTCCTCGTTCGGATCGAAGGGAGCTATGCTCTTGCTTGGATCTTTCTTGATCTTCCTCATATACCTGATCATGAAAAAGAGGTATACGGCGACGAAAAGAATGTGCTCTGCGATTCGCACGCCCATTCCCGAGAATCTAGGCAGCTCGGCGATGCCTTGAGCTATGGCTGTATTGAAAATATTGAATTCGCCGGCGGAGTACCCAGCGTTTACGGCGAGATACGACAAGCCGAAAGCCAGGAGGCGGTCATACCCCAGCCTTTTGGAAAAGGCCAGTGCGATCGGCACTATCGCGATGTTGGCGGTGGAGAAGGTCCCCGTCGACCCCATGATGGAAAGGATTACGGATACGATGATGACGACGATTTCCTCCTTCCCTTTGAGCTTGGTCATGGAATTCAGCAATACCTTGTCTATCACTCCTGTATCCTCGATTACCTTGATCGCCGCTCCGACCATGAACACAAGGAACATGATGTCTGCGGCCTGCGTCCAGCCTTTCGGGATGCTGTTGAAGAAATTGAACAGGCTTACGGGAGTGCTTTTGACCGTCGCATAAGATCCCGGGACGACGAGGTTCCTGCCGTCCACCTTCACTCGCTGATACGATCCCGCGGGTATCACATAGGTGAAAACGGCCGCCAGCAAGCACATGGCGAGTAGCAGGACATAGGCATGGACGGATTCGTTTTTCTTTTTACCCGCCGGGGTCAACACTGCGCTCTTGCTCATGGTTTCATCTCCTTTGAGTGCTAGGATAATCTCCGCAACAACCAGTAATATGCGTTATGCGATTTCCTTCAGCTTCGCGACGACTGCGTCCCCCATTTCAGACGTAGTGGACGTTCCGCCCATATCTTTTGTTTTCACCCTGCCTTCTCTCAGCACCTCGGTGACCGCGCTCTCGACCAAGGCGCCAAGCTCTCTCTCGCCGACGTTTTCAAGCATCATGCCGCCGGAGAGGATCGTCGCTATCGGGTTGATGACATTCAAGCCTTTATATTTCGGTGCGGACCCATGGATAGGCTCGAACATGGAGACGCCGGCGGGATTGATGTTGGCGCCCGCCGCGAAGCCCAATCCGCCGGCGATACCGGCTCCCAAATCGCTGATTATATCGCCGAAAAGGTTGGGAGCCACGACCACTCCGTAGTTTTCAGGATTCTTGACGAACCACATCGTGATCGCGTCGACGAAGGAATACTCTGTTTGTATATCCGGATATTCCGCCGCCACTTTGGCGAAAGCCTCTCTCCATATTCCATAGATATGCGGCAGTACGTTGATCTTGTCCACTGAAGTCACTTTCTTCTTTCCCTTCAAGCGGGCAAGCTCGAAGGAGTAGCGTATCACCCTTTCCGCTCCTAATTTCGTGATGAGCCCTAAGGTGACAGCGTAATCCTCAGGGACGCCTAGCCTTGAATTCAACGTCACCGCGGCTTTATACCTGAACCGATCCATTTTAAGCGAACCGGTCTGAACCTGGTCCTTATCGCCGTCGGACCGGAAAATACAACCCATGCCGTTGTAGAAGTCTTCGGTGTTCTCTCGCACGATGTAGAAATCGATGCCTTTGTCCGTTTTCAACGGGGTGGATACGTTTGGGTACAGCTTTATAGGCCTAAGATTTACATATTGATCAAGTTCGAAGCGAATCTTGAGGATAAGCCCTACTTCAAGCACGCCTGGCGCCACCCTGGGATCACCCGCCGCCCCGAAATAGATCGCGTCGCAATCCTTGAATTCCCTGATCGCGTTGTCCGGAAGGACTTCCGCGGTTTTGAGAAAATGCTCGGCCCCATAGGGATACTTGGTCAATTCAAGAGAAATTCCGCCAATATCACCGGCAGCCTGGATCACCTTGCTGCCTTCCCGGATAATCTCCGGCCCGATACCATCGCCTTCCAAGATAGCAATTTGGTAACGCTTCACTGTATGCATCCCTCCTCGAACCATCATCCGCCCGACGTTTGGTACAATTAAATTTTTACTTATACTTAAAATATATGTTTATATATTTAAAATTATGTACCATGGTTTAAATAGCTTGTCAAACGAAATTTAACAAAAATCGTTCCGAAAGAGAAGGAAGTCTAAGCGATTATAGCAAAAAGAATAATTAAGGATTAACTAGAAGCGGCGCCGGAATATTAAATCATCGCTTGAGGTCAATGCACGGGCGGAGTGATGCAAAGAAGCGCGGTGGCCACTTCGTCGCCGGGATTATAGGCTTTGTGCAATACGTTTCGGCCGATGTAGATGCTATCGCCTTCATATAGCTTGTATGTGTCTTTTTGGCAATCAATTACCATGACGCCGCCTAGGACGACTATGCATTCTTCGGCCATGTGCGAAGAATAATCCTCCCGACTCCAGCTTTTTGGGTTCAATTTAAAGAGCACTACTTCGAGCATAGGAGTCTCTTTCACCGACGGTCCCGTCGGCGAAAGAAACTCGTAGACGATATTGCTATCGTTCAAAGTGAGTTTTTTGCGCTTATCGGATCGTATGACCTGCGTTTCGTTGGTTTCGCTGTCCAAAAAGGAATAAAGCGGCAACTTCAAGGCTGTCGCGATCTTTCTCAAAGAAGAGATCGACGGTTCGGTGAGATCCCTCTCAACCTGGGAAATGTAACTAGCGGTAAGATTGGTGGCTTCCGCGAGCTGACTCAACGTTATGTTGTTGGCTTTTCTAGCTTTTCTAATTTTTTCGCCGATCATTGGTATCGATGATAGGAAGAAAAAGGGTACGGGTCAAGGCGCGACTAGGGACATGGCGTCATCAACGCTTCCTGGCGGCCATGACGAAGTATGTGAAAAGGCCGAAGGGTTTTCGGCGCTCAATGCGCTCTATCTCGAAGCCCGAGGCCTGGGACGCGGCGAGGAACTCGTCCAACCTCAGCATAGCCTGGTAGTCGTGATCGGCTTTGGCTTTGAAATACCTTCCCAGGGCGTATTCGAAAGATTCGGCGGACAGTTCCTCGATGAAAAACCAGCCGCCGCGCTTGATAACCCTGGCGATTTCGGCCAGGCAGTCGCGCCATTCGGGGTAGTTGTGGAGCTCCCCGAGGACGAAGGCGGCGTCGAAGATGGCGTCGCCGTAGTCGAGCCGGGTCAGCGAACCCTGGGCGACGGTAACCGGAAGGCCGACCAGGGATTCCCGGGCGATAGTGGCAAGGCGGGGATCGGGATCGACGGCGGCGATACGGACAGGGGCGAAATACTTGTGAATCAGCGCGGTGCCAGCGCCATTGCGGGAGCAATAATGCAGGGCGTGGGCGATTTTTCCAGGATCGGCCAGGTGCTTGAGCGGTTTTACCTCGAAATGCTCTCTTACCGCCATGCGCAGCGGGTTTCGCTCCAGTTTTTCCTCGAAAGAGGCATGGTCCATTTTTTCCTCCTCAGGCTCGGCAGTAGTGGCGCTCGAAATGCTCGATGACCGGCTCCAGTTCGCGCTTGCGCCGCGCAACGTCGAAAGCTTCGCCCTTGTCCAGGATGGCTACCTGGTAGCACCATTGGTAACGGATAACGTTGAGCAGGTGGGCTACCGTGCTTACGTCGCAGGGGATCATCCTGCCCGCTTTTATCTGCGCTTCGAGGATCTTGCCGACCTCGGCGTCGGCCATCTCTTCCATGGCGTATTTGAGGTATGCCCGCATGCGCTCGTTGTGCGGGCATTCGGTGAAGAAAATGCGGCACATGCTCAGGGCTCGGGGGTCCTCGCCGAAGGCTTCGACCGGCGCCTCGAATAGTTTCCGGAACACCGAAGCGTCGTACGAACCCTCTTTGGATTCGGAAAGCGGCTGGGTGACCGCCCGCTCAGTCAGGGCGATAATCTCGCCCAGGAGATCTTCTTTGCCCTTGAAATGACGGTAGATGGCGCTCTCGGTAAGACCCACCGCCTGGGCGATCTGCTTGATAGATGTGCGTTCGTATCCTCGTTCAGAGAAAAGGAAGATGGCGGCGTCGAGGATTCTATCACGGGTGGCGGGTTCGCCGGACTTGCGGACAGGCCGCCCTAGTTTTCTTCGAACCGGTTTTTCGTTCATTCATCTCCCCTTTCGCTCGCTACTGCGTTATCGGTTTCGTAAATCTTGAGGGCCTCCCTGGCAAGCGCCTTGTAGAGCGTCCTGTCCAACCGCCTGTTGTCCTTGAGGCGCGGTTTCAGGACGATGGCTCGTTCAGGGCAATGATGGACGCAGCGCAGGCAGAGATCGCAGGTTTCTCCCCTATGTTCGAGCTTTCCGCCGACACGGCCCCAGGCCCCTCGATGGCAATCGCGCACGCAGAGGTCGCAGCCGGAGCAGCGCTCTTCCAACACCTTCATGCGGTCCTTCCAGCGTATGAAGCCGTCGAGGAAAAGGACTTGAAGCGGCCAGGCGAGGGGGCTGTACCATTTGGGCCGGGGGATTTTGCTTTCCGGGTCTTTCGATTCGGCTCGGCCGGCGGCGCTTCCGGCTGCGTATTCGGCAACGCTTCCGGCGATGCTTCTGGCTATTTCGGCGAGTTTTTCTGGGAAGCGGCGCTCGAAGCGGTAAAGCCAGCCGCAGAGCCGATCCGGGACGACGCAGGTGACGTCGGTGCCTGGGGCGCGCAGCTCGTAGGCGCCGGCCATGGCGAAGCCCCGATCGCGGAGCGGCAGCGCCAGTCGGCGATTGGAGTTGCCGGTATAGAGTTCGTAGGTCGTTATGAGGAACACCTTGCGGCCCCGCGTTTCCTTTGGGATGTTCCGGACGAAGCTCGCCATGGCCGGCGCCGGCTTTAGAAAATACGTCGGGTAGCACAGCACGATGGCATCGACTTTGGCGATTACCTCAGCCGCATCCTTTTCCTCGATCGAACGGACTTCGCAAGGAATAAGCCCGGATAGGCGACTCCCCAGGATTTCCGAGACCACCCTGGTCCCGCCGACGCCGGAAAAGTAGAAAATCCCTACCGAAACGTTCGGACTGGAAGGCTCGGGAACTCGCGCGCTCATGCGGACTTCCGGGGAAGCGAGACCGGGGCAGAACCATTCTTGCGGTGGCACTCGAGAAAAGTGCCCCAGTAATGGCGGATCGTCTTGTTGATCAAGGTCCGAGGCACTATCTGGGATAGCATGGCCACCACCTGGTTGATGGTCCCGGGGACGATCACCGCCCGGCCGCGCGCGACGCCGTCCAAGCCGGCCTTGGCGATGCATTCGGGGGTATAGCAAGCGTGCCGCGCGATGAAACCCAGTTTATCGATGTAAAAATTGACTTCCTCAGTGGTCCTGATGGCGTTGGGACAAAGAACGCTCACGCCCACCGCTCCCCCCAGCTCTTCCCGGAGTGCGAGGCTGAAGCGGAGCACGAAGCTTTTGGTCGCCGAGTAAATGGACATCGTCGGCATCGGGAAGAAGGCGCCCAGGCTGGCCACGTTGAGAATGGAAGCCCTGCGCGAGCGCAGCTCGGGCAGGAAAAAGCGTATGATGCGTACGAGCGCCAAGGTGTTAAGTTCGATGGTGGCTTTGTGATACTCCAAGGAATGGTCCATAAAGTGGCCGGGAGTACCAATCCCCGCGTTGTTGATCAACAAATCGATATCGATGTCTTCGGCTGTAACCTTATCCCGGAGTCGCTCCAAGGTAGCAAGCTCGATGAGATCCCCCTCGAGCCATCGGGTCTCGATATCGTACTCCTTCGCGAGCTGAGCGGCCAGCTCCGGCAGACCGCTGCCTGGCAGGGCGACCAGGAACAGCCGCATCCCGCGCTTAGCGCACTCGGTAGCGAAAGCCCTTCCGAGACCCATGCTGGCCCCTGTTATCACCGCCCACCTGTCATGAAACTCCATCATAACCTCCGGCTGTCCTCACCTACCGCCTTCGCCGCCTCGACGCCGCAACGCGCGCGTTTTCTCGGCCGATCGAAGTTTTCCTTTATGTAAGTGAATGCTTACTTACTTAATACACTAAAGCCGCGGATTTGGTCAATGGGGCGAAATGATTTTTTCTAAAATGTAGAAAAGGGGAGAACAGGATTCCAGGACAATCGAGATTGACAGAATCGGGAGTCGGAAGACTAGCCTGCCCAAGCTTCTCAGCTCAGGGCCACGTCCAGGAACATCATCACGGCAAAACCGAGCATCGCGCCAATTGTGGAAAAATCCGAATGTCCATGCTGCTGGGATTCGGGAATCAACTCCTCCACCACTACGTAAATCATGGCGCCGGCGGCAAAGGCCAGGGCGTAGGGCAGTATCGGCTGGACGCTCACTACCAACAACGCGCCTAATACCGCGGCTATCGGTTCGACTATGCCGGAAACTTGACCGTAAAAGAAGCTTTTCCCCCGGGACATCCCTTCCCTCCTGAGAGGAATGGAGACCGCGGCTCCTTCGGGGAAATTCTGTATGCCGATGCCGATAGCCAGGGCTACCGAAGCACCGAAGGTGGCTGGACTGCCCGCAAGGCCGAGGGCCCCGAAGGCGACGCCCACCGCGAGTCCTTCGGGAATATTGTGGAGGGTTATCGCCAAAACCAACAGGATGCTCCGCTGCCAGGAAGTCTTGATACCTTCGGCTTGGCTCACCGCCAGGCCGTTGTGCAGGTGTGGCAGAATCCTGTCGACGATGAGCAGAAAAGCCCCACCGCTTAAAAATCCGATCAGGGCGGGCATAATCGGATTTTGTCCCATCGAAGCCGCCATATCGATCGCCGGCTTTAAAAGCGACCAAAAGCTCGCCGCGATCATCACGCCCGACGCGAAGCCGAGCATCGAGTTTAGCACTACCTTGTTGATGGATTTGAAGAAGAACACCAGCGCGGCGCCGAGCGCGGTTACTCCCCAGGTGAACAGGGTCGCTAAAAACGCCAACAATATCGGATTAAAGTCTTTCAGTGCAGTAAACATGCTCCCCTCCTCGGTTCGCAATTACATAATACTGAAAATGATACAACGCTTCCAAATTATGTCGTAAATCTTGCTCCAGTCCTCTTATCCTGTAAAAAAAGAGCTGCCCAGCGATGCGCCGGACAGCCTTATAATTATTGAGTGAGACTTTGCTACTGTATTAGCTCGGGGGCGGGAGGGCCCTCTTCGAGACCGACGGGGGAGTCGGGGCCGAATGAAGTGGGGGCTTGGTCTGGGGCGTCGGAGGCGATGCTCTCGAGGACGGTGAAGGGCTCGAAGTAGGGTTCGATGCCGGCGGCCAGCTTGGGAACCGAGAGGAGGATCATGTCCTGGCCAAAGGGGACGCGGAAACTGGTCTCGAATTCCCGACCCTCCATGAAGATATTCACCTTGATTTTATGCCGCTGTCCTTGGACCACAGCCTTGTCGCGGTCGCCCGGGTAATACTCCAGGGCTTCCAGGTTGTTGATCTGGACTTCCATGCCGTCGATGGCGGTATAGGAACCATCAGGGGCATCCTTGTTGTCGATGAGAATGGTGTGTTGGCGGCCGGTAATCACCATAATAATCATGATGGCGATGTAGAGAGCAAGAAGGATTGAACGGGCGATAAGACTACGAGGGCTCATGGGCTTCTTGATCTTTTTCATGCCTTGCCCCCTTTGTCCTTGCCTTTCGCCTTGCCGTTAGGCGACACAGCGCCACGGAGCCCAGAACGCGCGTTGTCCGCCGCCTTGCGGGTTTTCCAAGCATAGAGCACCAGAGAGATGGCGATTACACCGTAGCCGATGAACTGGCGGAAATACTCGCCGATCATGGCCGAGCCGAAGAGATTCTGGCCGGCCAGGGGCGATACGATGAACATGGCGTGCAGAAGCACGACGCCGATGAAGACGTTGGGTATGGCGGCGTGGGTGACCGAGGCGCCGCCCACCAGTATGGCTGCCGCGGCAAAGAAACTAGTTTGGTCGTGGGCGTTGTAAGTGGCTAGGTTGCCCATGTTCTGCAGGAAAATTATCTGGCCGGCGCAAGCCAGGACCGTGGAAATGATGATGGCGACGATGCGCGTTTTTTCCACCGGAATGCCTGCGGCGTCGGCCACCGTCATGTCCTGGCCCACAGCCCTCATGTCCTGACCGAGCTTGGTTTTTCTAAACCAGACGATGAAGACGCAGAGGAGGGCTATGACGATGAAGGTCACCACGGGAACCGAGAAAGGCCCGAGCCTTACTTTGAGAATTGTATCCAAGGATTGGCGCACCGACTCAAGGTTGAGGGTGTTGCGGATACCGTAGCCGCGGGAGAGTATGATGGCCGGATTCCGCATGGGAATTACTGATCCCATGAGGTAGAGAACGAAGAATTGGTAGATACCGTTGATGAAGAAGGCGAGGATGTAGCCGGTGACCATTTCCCGGCCTTTGGCCCTGTTCATTACCAGTCCGCTAACCCAGCCTAGGAAAATTGCGATAGGCAGGCCCACCAGGAAGGCGAATACCAGACCCTGCCAGCCCGCCACAGACCAGTCCACGGCGAAGATAAGGCCTATCTGACCTGCCATGGCGCCCAATGCCATGGCGAAGTTGATGCCCATGCCCGCGTAGATCGGCAAGAGCAGGGCGATGACCAGGAAGGAATTGCGGCCCAGGCGAGTGATCACTTCCTGGATAATGTAGTTGAGGGAGAGCTTGGAGGGTCCGATAGCAGCCACAGTGATGGCCAGGAAGATGATCACGACAGCGTACTCGGAAAACCAGGTGCTCAAGGTTTTTTTCTTAGTGCTCATTTTGTCACCTTAACCTTTCGAGTGAGGGCATACATGATCATGCCGTTGGAAACGATGATTCGTATAACCTCCGACATATCCGTCTGTAAAATTGAGTTTATTACCGAGGGCGTCATGGTGAGCAGGCCCTGGAAGAGGAAGGTACCCACCAGAACGTTGACCATGGACGCCTTGTTGACACTGGCCCCTCCAATGAGGATGGCAGCTACCGCGGGGAATACCATGGGGCTGGGGGCGGTGTAGAGCTGGATAAAACCGAAGCTCTGCTGGTAGACGATGATGCCCACGGCCCCCAGAAAAGTGGAGATGATGACCGAGATAGTTCGCATCTTGTCGGCGCTCACACCTGAAGCCCTCGCGTAGTCGGGGTTGGAACCCACGGCTGTCATGGCGGTACCGGTCTTGGACTTGAGGAAGATCCACATGCAGAAGGCGCAGAAGCCCACGAAGAGCAAGAGGCCGGTGGGGAAGACAAAGAATCTTCCTATTCTTATAGCCAGGGTGTCGTTGAGGATCTTGAGCCAATAGCCTTCCACAGTGATGGTGGTGCGCAGGCCCTTGCCGGCGAATCCCCAGACCATGGTGGGGCTGTCGTAGGGAAGAACCAGCCACATAATGCACATGAGCATGACAAAGGAGAAGCCCACGTACATGGCGATGGTCATTTCCTCGCCCTTAACCTTGTTGAGGAGCTTGCCGTAGACGTAACCGAAGAGGATTGCGAAGGGAGCGGCCAGGGCTATGGCGCCGAAAAAACCCCAAACTCCCCGCAAATCGAACTGCAGGGAAAGGGTGGCGCCCAAGAGGCCCGCGACGATGCCCAAGGCCAGGCCGAAGTTGAGGCCGCAGCCGGACTGAATCATGGGTACCAGGGCGAGGACGAGGATGGCGTACTGGCCGAAGCGGTTGAGTACGTCTGAAAAGGAGGCGTCCAAGCGCACGCCCACGAAGGGTGCCAAGACGAAGAGGGAGACCAGGAAGAGGAAGATGATGACCCGAGGCCAGCCGAAGTCCTGGATGAAGGTTTTAAGGTTACGCATTGACCGCCTCCTTGGCTTCGGCGGCGCCGGCCATGAGAATGCCGAAATCCGCCACATCGGTGCTGGGAGGAAGTATGCCGGCTATCTTGCCTTCGTCGATTATGGCGATTCTGTCGCAGATGGATCGGAGTTCTTCCAGTTCGCTGGAGACCATGACGATGGTGGTGCCGTATTCCTGGTTGTACTTGCGCAGGGTGTCGAGCACAAGGCGTTTGGCGCCCACGTCGATGCCCCGGGTAGGCTCGGAGACGAAGAGGAGTTCGGGCTTGAGGGCGAAGGCCTTGGCCAGGCAGATTTTCTGCTGGTTGCCGCCCGAGAGTTCCTTGGCTTTCTGCTTGTGCCCGGTGCATTTGATATCCAGGAGCTTAATGTATTCCTGGCTCAAGGCAGCCATGCCGGCTTCGTCGCGGAGGGAGAAAAGGCCGCCAAGAATGGGCTTTAAGTACTTGCCCTGGACCTGCATGGCCGAGAAGGCGATGTTCCAGTCCAGGCTTTCGTCCAAAAGAAGACCTACGCCGCGCCGGTCTTCGGAGACGAAGGCCATGCCCGCCTTCAGGGCTTCGCCGGGGTTGTTAAGTTGGATGGGCTTGCCGTTGAGGGTGACGGTGCCGCCCGCCGCGTAGAGGCCCATGACGCCGTTGGGTATTCCAAGCTTGCCCTGGCCGGCCAGCCCGCCGATGCCGAAGATTTCGCCCTTGGATACCTGAAAGGAGACGTCGCGGACGGTCTCGCCGGGCATATCGACCCATAGGTTTTGTACTGCAAGCACGGGCTGGCCGGATGCAGCGCCACTCTCGCGGCGGGCGGCTTCGGCGCCCACCGAGCGGCCTACCATCCAGGATGCGATGTCCTTAATGGTTACGCCTGTAGTCGGCACATCTTTGACAGCGAGACCGTCCCGCAGCACCACTACCCTGTCGGCGACACTCACCACTTCCTGGAGCCGGTGGGATATGAAAATTATCGCCACCCCTTCCTTGGAGAGTTTTTTTAGCGAAGCCAGCAAGACCTCCGCCTCGCTCTCGGTGAGCACGGCGGTGGGTTCGTCCAAAACCAGAAGCTTGGTATTGGCCCGGCTTATCTCCCGGGCTATCTCGGTGAACTGTTTATGGCCCACGGGCATCTCGGATATGAGCATATCGGCGTCCAGCTTGACACCCAGCTTGGCTATGGCCTTTTCAGCCCGTTTTTTCATATCCGGCCTGTCCAGGGTACTCATCCTGTAACCGAAGACATCGTTCAGAAGACCTGGCTTCATGGACTCCCGGTTCAGGACAATATTCTCGGCGGTGGTAAAGCCCGGTATAAGGCTGAACTCCTGGTGGACCATACCGATGCCTGAGTCCAGGGCGTCGAAGGGACTGGAAAAACGCACTGACTTGCCTTCGATGAGGATCTCACCCTTGAAGCCTCCGGTATCGGCAATGACCGGCATGCCGAAGAGTATATGCATGAGGGTAGTCTTACCCGCGCCGTTTTCCCCCACCAGACCGAGGATCTCGCCTTCGGCCAGGCTGAAGTTGACATCACTGAGCACGACGTTCCCGTAGAATTCCTTGGAAATGTTTTTAAGCGATAGAAGAGGACTACTTTGTCCCATGATTTTTCCTACTGATGAAAGGTTTTCCGTAAAGTCCGTACTAGGGCTTCTGCGGAGAGCGCCCGCGAGGGCCTTTAAGCCCTCGCGCGGGCGCCAAGGCGCCTAATAAACCGGCGCACAACGCTGTCCCGCCTGAAGGCGCA
>CAZHSK010000001.1:23919-49121 GCA_964535235.1 uncultured Treponema sp.
CGTAAAGTCCGTACTAGGGCTTCTGCGGAGAGCGCCCGCGCGTGGGCTTAAAAGCCCTCGCGCGGGCGCCAAGACGCCTAAACAATCGGCGCACAGCGTTGTCCCGCCTGAAGACGCAACCACGCAAGATAAAAACAGACCGCCCCGCAGTAAAGCGGAGCGGTCTACGATATCAGACTATTTCGTCATCTTGATGAGAGAATACTTCTCCGGAACCTTCTGCTTGGTAGTGGGCAGGAAGCCCTTGCCGAACACATAGGTGTCCATGTAGACCAGGACCTGATTCTTGGCGCGTACGCCGGTTCCAACGTCGACATAGTAAGCTCCGTTCCACTTGGCGCCGGGGGTGTACTTGGCCAGGGCGGTGAACAGGTCGTTCATGCTGGTCTTCTTCGCCTTCCCTTCGAGCACGTTCTTGGCGAACTCGCCCAGGCCAGCGGAGAGGGTGTAGCCGTAGGAGAAAGCCCAGGTGCCGAACTTGCCGGCGCCGCCCTTGGCGACTACAGCGGCTTCAACTGCCTTGAGGATGGCGGGGAAATTACCCGCTTCCTTGGAGAGGTCGAGTCCAAGAGCCCCGGGATAGCCCATTAAGGGGCTGGGAAGGTCGGCTTCTACGAAGAGGCCTCCGTATACCAGCAACTGCTTCAGCAAGGGCTCGGTATGAGCGTCGTTAGTGCAGAAGAAGGCGGTTTCCTTGCCGTATTTCTCGATCCACTGGGGAACTTTCTCGAGGATGAACTGCTGGGCGCCGGCCACGCCAACGTCGGAAGTGGGGTCGGGGGCGGTTTCGAAGGCGAACTTGATGCCCAAATCCTTGGAGGCTTCTTCCATGATGGCCCTGCGGCGTCCGAGGGTTTCATAGCTCATGTGCCTGGGGAAGGAAATGTGGACGAAGGTCTTGGCGCCGAGCTGCTTGGCTGCCCAGATGATGGTGTAGCCGCGGTTTACGAAATCGTTGGAAACGATGAAGTCGGCTCCGGATCCTTGGATGACCAGGGGGTCTTCATGGGGCTCGCCGGCGAGGAGGAGGATGTCCTTGTTCTTCTCGCGAACGCGCTTGAAGGCCTCGGTGGTGCCGGGGATGGCCTGGTTGATGATAATCGCCTTCATGAGCGGATCGTCCGCCAGGGCTACCACTGAGGAAATGAAGGTCTCCTGCTGGGACATGAAGTCATCGGGATAGGTGATATGCTGGATCATGCCACCGGCTTTTACGCTGCCGTAGGCTTTGATGAGGGCTTCGGCGCCCCGCAGGTCGTCTTCGGACTGGGAAACTGTACCGGTTACCACACCGATATGGAACTTGGCCTTGGCCTGGGCGAATACATCCGCCCCGACGAGAATGAAGGCCAGCGCCAGAAGTATGGCGGTGAACTTCGAGATCTTTTTCATAAAACCTCCTGTTGAAATAGCTGCCATGAATAATGGCCCTATCATTGTACACCTAGACCGAAACTAGTCAAGTAAATCAAAGGCGTATACAATGGAACCGATGAAAGTACCCCTGAAGCGTTTTACCGACGAATTTTATTTTTATTCAAGCCAGCTCGTGGTCTTTTTCATCGTCATCATCTTTATCACCTCAGGCTCCCTGGTCATGGGAATCACCCAGTCCCTGATAATCGTGCTTCTGATGCTTGTGCAGACCTTGCTGCTCGCCAGCCAGGGGCACATACCCGTTTTGCGTTTCATGTTCTCCATCATCACCCCGGTGGGGTATTCCATCCTTATGGCCGCCACGAGCGGACAGGATTTTTTGGAATCGACCAATATATTACTTTGGGGTTCTGCTCTTTACATTGGTTTTTTCCAAGCCCTGTCCATTTCCTTCACGGGCGGTTTTTTCAAGCGCCTGGCCGAGGCCGCTCTCTCCATAGGTTCGGCGGTTATCTTTTTCGCCTTCTATTACTACCTGGACACCAGGATCAATCTCACGAGAGCTCTCAATGCTGGAGAAATCGAAAGAGAAGCCTATTGGGAGGCTTTGAAGATTTCCAGCTTCACCTCAGGGCTCCAAGCCTTCATATCCTCCCCTCAGCATCTTTTCGCACTCTTGGGCATCGCAAGTTTCGACCTCATGCTTCTGGCCTCCCGCATGAGATCTATAAATTTAAAAGGAAGATTGGATGCCTACCTGACCAAGCCGCCTGCAAAAATCGAGGCCGCAACGACAGCCGAAGAAGTCCTGCCCAGGGATGCGCCACCCACCAAGTTGCTAGTGACAGCCATATCCAGCGATATAGTAGGTTTTTCCGGCATTTCAGAATCCCTGGGCTCCCAGAGCTCCGCTGCCTTGCTCAATAAGTACTATGCCCTCTGGACCCATGTGGCCAGCGCCGAGGGAGGACGAATCATATCCATCAATGGCGATTCGGTGATATTGCTTTTTGGTTTGGCGAACGAACAGAATAATCCAGAGCGCGCGCTCTGGGCTGCCTATGCGTTTATGGACGAAATGGAAAATCTGAAGGAAGACATTACCGCCCTCTCTCTGCCTGTGGATTTACAGATATCGATCGGACTGCACTCCGGCATGGTCACATCGGCCCTTTTAGGTCCCCCAGGAGAGCTTAAGCGGAATGTTTACGGGGACACGATAGCGGTGGCGGCCAGGCTGGATTCATTATGCCGTGAGCTTCGCCAGACGCTGTTAGTGAGTCATTCCAGCTTCAGGAGATTGAGCCTGGAAAGCCAGGCTACTCTGGATAAAATGGGCGAGGTGCTCCTGCGGCAAAGCACGAGGCCGGTGCCCGTGTATTCACGTAAATAAAAAAGGTGCCGCATAAGGCGCCCTTAGCAAGGAAGGATAACAAGGATGAGAAGATTGAGCCTTTGGCCCGTGACAGCCATCCTGCTGGTAGGCCTTATTTCCTGTTCAGGCAGGTTGGATGCCACGATTCGTAACGACTTGAGCGCCAGGATAGCCCTTCGTATGGATATTCCGGAAGCATTGAGCGCCAGAGTTAGGCAGATCGGGGGGATGTCGCCCAAGGCGGCCCTCTTCGATGTGCAAAAACTTAAAGAAGAATTCTCGGGCAGAACATCCATATTCCTGGTGGATGTGTCTTCTCCCAGCCTCGATACCCTCACTTCGGTGATTTGGGTACCGGATATCCAAGCCTTTACCGCCGATTCCAGTCTTGTGCCCGAGGGCATGATCGAGCTGAAGCAGATACCCGCCAGCGGTTCTCAGCCAGCCCAGAGGGAGCTGGCCTTGAGTATAACCAGGGGTAACGCGGCCGCCGCTTTCGGCCTTTTCCCCGGCATAGACAAGGATTTGATGGATAGCCTGAGCCCCCCGGCCCTGGAGCCCGATCCGATAGGCGCCGACGAGTACAGGATGAATCTGGAGACCGTGATCATTGGCAAGAAGGCTATGCCTTCTTTCGACGCCTGTGCGCTTGAGCTGACAATTACCGCGCCTAAGACAATACTCGCCTCTTCTGGCGGCACGACCCAGGGTCAGGTATTCAAGGCTAAGATTCCTCTCTTCGATATGCTCACACTGGAAAAGCCTGTGAGTTTTTATATCCGCTGGGCTGACTGAAGCCCCCGGGCAAAGGAGGGCTCCACTCTTCCCGCCCTGAGGGCTTCCCGCAGAGTTTCGAAAAAAGCTTGGGCTTCAGATTCGGGATACTCAATAACCTCTTTAAGCAAAAAGAGTTCTTCATAGCCGCCGAATTCAGTACCCGATTCGCTAATTCGATTACTAGCCCGCAGTAAGTTCATAGTTTCCGCATACCGATTCAACGCATCTATCAGTGTCTCCGCTTGCGCTTCCGGAAGCTCGACACCGAAAGGCCGCCTGCCTATGTGCTCGGGATAATGGGCATCGGAACCGCTGATTACGCTATGCCCGCCTGAGAGAATGTCCATGGGTGAAAACACCGATTCCACCGCGTCGTAGGGGCCGGAAGGCAAAAATCCCAATTGAGACTGCACTGAAAACATAGCCCTGTCCACATGGGCGGGTATTACGATGGCCTTCGCCGAAGAAGCCCTGAACGCTAAATCCTCGAAGGATGTATCCAGGGCCGCGCCGAGCCAGGTTTCATGGAGTTCAAGAAGATTTTCTTCAGCATCCACAACCGCCTGATCCCCGAAAGTTTCGGAATTCCAGGACAGGCGTGGCAGGAACTTGTGGATTTCGGCGCCGAATCGGAGGGCCGCCCCAGGGCTTGGGAAAAGGGCGAGGAGATGCACTTCTTCGGCCGAGCAAAGCTCCATTCCAAAGATGGGGATGACGCGCCGCGCCGCGCAAGCCAGGGCGAAAGGCGGGCAGTTGAGGGACGCGTTGTGGTCAGTCAAAGCCAGGATGTCGATGCCCCTGGCCTGCGCGGCGCGCGCCAAGACACTCGGCGACATGGAAAGATCGCCGCAGGGGCTTAAGCAGGAGTGATTGTGCAAATCCGCGCGTAAACGCAGAATTCCCATCTGTGCTTCGCCTAGGAGCGCAGGGCGTTCCAGAGTCGGCCCGAGACTTCGAACTGGCTTAGGGAGGTGGAAAAAATGGCTATGCCTTCTTCCCTGGCCGCTTCGATCATGTCGTCGGGGATTGGCCTGTTGTTGCAGAGGACTACCGCCGGCAGGCCCAGGAGACCAGCCACCGCGACGGTGTTCTTGTGGGCTTGTATGGTGATAAGAACCTCAGCGGTTTTGCCGTGGGCCATGACATCCGAAAGAAGATCCGAGGTATAGCCGCCTGAGATCTGGCTGTCCTTGAACTCCGCTTGCACAAGCCTGGCCTCGATCAATGATGTAAGTTCACTCGTCAGCACACAAGCCTCCTTGTTTTATTCCTTGCCCCAAGCGATCAGGGCCCTTACGCTCGTTCCCTTGCCGGTTGTTGATTCAATGAAAAATTCGTCGGCGACACGCTTAACGTTGGGAAGACCCATGCCGGCACCAAAACCTAGGGAGCGGACCCACTCATTGGCAGTGGAATAGCCTTCCCTCATGGCCATTTCCACATCGGGGATTCCCGGTCCCTCATCCTGGGCAAAGATTTCGATCGTATCCTCGTAAACTCTCAATCGCATTATGCCGCCTGTGGAATGGATAACCTGGTTGAGCTCCAATTCGTAGGAAGCTACGGCAACTTTTCGGGCTATGGGGGGCGGACAACCCTTTTCGGTAAGGGCTTTTTTAAATCGAGCGCTTATATTGCCAGCCCGGGAAAAATCCAGAGGCGCGGTACCGAAGCTGAGCTCCATGGAAGGCACGGGGCCTTCGCTGGGAGGCTGACGGCCGGCTATTCGTTGTTCCATGCGCCCGATTTCCTCGTTGAGCGCGATAAGAAGTCGGCGCAGCACATCGGAAGCCGTGATAATTCCCGCAAGGCGGCCGTTGGTCGCCAGTACGGGGAAACGGCCGTATTTATAGCGGTCAAAATAGGTTACGGCAAAGGAAAGAGGCATATCCTCGTCCAGGGTTACCACGGAACTAGTCATAATCTCCGAGGCTGGGCGCTCCATAGTGCCTGAATCCAGGGCTTGGATAATGTCACCGATGGAAACGATACCTAAAAGGCGCTCGCCCTCCAGAATGGGAACCGCGGTGATGGCGTGTTCTTTCATGAGATTCTGGACCCTTCGCAAGGGGCTGGAGGTTGAAGCGGTCACAACAGAGCCGGTCATGGCGTCTTTAACCCTGAGGCTATAGAGAAGCTCCATGACTACGCCGGGGCTGGATTCGGTGTCTATGGGTACTGTGGTCATCTGGTTCATTATGCACAAGCGGAAGGCAAGAAGAAAGGGCGGACAGAGTTTAAGCGCCAGGGAGATTTATCGAATGTTAAGGTAGCTTGATCATAACTCGTCTGCCTTTTGCAAAAGCCTCGATACAGTAGAAATCTTTTTTTCAGCGCGATATTCTAGCTTCATTGCCATTATCTCATGTGGCCTTCCCGGTTGCGGTCTGGAGGTTATGATGATCGAGTTGTCCAATGTATCCAAAACTTATGCTAAAAGCGACAGAAAAGCGGTGGATTCTCTTTCACTTAGAATTCCCGATGGCAAGATATTCGGCTTCCTGGGTCCTAACGGTGCGGGCAAAACTACGACTATACGTGTTTTCTGCGGAGCCCTGGAACCGGACTCGGGTTCAGTGCATATCGACGGTATTTCCATGATCGACCGGCCACTGGAGGCCAAGCGGCACATAGGGCTGGTGCACGACAATCCCGAACTTTTCAATAGATTGAAGGCTAATGAGTACTTGAACTTCGTAGCCGACGTGTTCGGAATCTCCGCCCAGGAGCGAAAGGCAAGGATCGAAGACTATGCCCTGCGGTTCGGGCTCTCCGATGCGCTTTCGGCATCCATCGGCAGTTTTTCCAGGGGGATGAAACAGAAGCTGGGGGTTATAGCCAGCCTGATCCATGACCCCTCCAACTGGGTGCTGGACGAACCGATGGTGGGACTGGATCCCCAGTCGGCGTTCGAGCTCAAAGAAATAATGCGTCAGCGGGTAAAATCTGGCAAATGCGTATTTTTTTCTACCCATGTTATGGAAGTAGCCGAAAAGGTCTGCGACGAGCTGGCTATCATCGACAAGGGAAAAATCATATTCACCGGAACGATAGAAGCCCTGCGCTCCCGCCGCGAATCGATGGAAGGCCGCGAGAAGACAGGCGACGAGAGCCTCGAGCGGCTCTTCTTGGAACTCGTGGATTCCTCCCGGGAGGAGGAGCGATGAAAAGCCGTCTTGCCAGTCTGGCGATCCTGAATATCAGAAGCACTTTCAGCTTCAGCATGCCTTCGAAAAAAGAGCTGAAGAAGCCCAAGAATCTCATAAAGACAATCGCCATCGGTATTGGCGCCCTCATCCTTATCGCCGAGGTGGGCATGGTGTTCGCGTGGAACAGCCAGGCCATGTACAAGGCCTTAAAGCCCGCGGGCCTGGAACAAATGTTGTTCCTCTTCACCGCCACCATGGCGACGGTATTTATTTTCGTGCTCTCCTTCACCATGGCGCTGTCCCTTTTTTCAGCATCGGGAGTGGACTCAGGATTTCTCGTGCTGCCCTTCAAACCCCATGAAATGCTGGCCGCCAAGATGAGCCTGGTGTATTTTACCAATGCGCTGTTCGGTATCCTCCTCCTCCTTATCGCAGCGATTGTCTATGGCATCTATGAACACCCTCCTCTCCAATTCTATGTATATAGCCTGCTCTCCGGCCTCGCGTTGCCTGTAATCCCCATTGGGCTTTCGTATTTAGTACTGATTCCCCTGATGAACTTTTCCTCGGTTTTTCGCAACAGGAACTTCATCGTATACGCCGCGGGCTTAATAGGGATCGCTCTGGCGCTTTTATTCAATGTATATATCCAGTCCACTATGTCGCAAATGCAGGATCCTTCTTTTTTAGCCAGGTTTTCAGGTCCCGATTCTCTCATCTCTAAAATAGGACAGGCATGGATACCCAGCTGGCTTACCTGGAGGGCGCTGTCGGGAGCCGAAACCCTGGGAGGACTCCTGGCCGCGCTGGCCAACCTTGGTCTAGGCTTGGGCGCCGCCACCATTATTGCGCTGCTGATGGGTAAGCCCTATGTACACTGCATCCGGATTTTTGGCGAATCGAGCTTTGTGCGAGCCAAGGGAGCCGCGGCGCGTAGGGCAGAGAGAGAATCACGGACTACCAGGAGTCCCCTTGTCAGCATGCTTGTAAGGGAGCTCAGGCTGATGAACAGGGAGCCGATGTACTTCATCAATGGTCCCTTTATCGTGATTTTGATGCCGGTTCTGCTGGCGGTTATGTTCTTTGCCCAACGCAGCAGCCTGGAGAGCCTGATGTCGATGCTCGGCCCCCTCGTGTCGGGTCCTGCAGGCTATCTAATTCCCGCGGCCTTCGGGGCTTTTCTGGGCTCATCCACCAGCATAGCCTGTACCTCTGTGTCCAGGGACGCGAAGGCTATCGCGTGGATACGGGCTCTGCCTGTCAGGCCTTTGGACTACTTCGGCGCCAAGATTCTTCATGCTGAGATTTTCACCGTCTGGGGCACGATTATTGGTTGTGGAGCAGGCTGGTTGGTCTTCAAGACTAGCGCTGCCGATTTGGCGTTGGCTGCCATACTCTCTCTCTTATTTTCGACCGCTTTCAACATGGGTGGCCTTTGGCTGGATACTGCCTTTCCACGATTAAAATGGGATAACCCGGTGGCAGCGATGAAGCAGAACGTAAACGCGGTCATTGTCATCCTGGGCGTGATGGGACTCATTGCCGCGTTGGGCGCTTTTACATTCCTGACAAATCTGCCACGAAGCGTCTACGCGCTCATTTACGGCGCTTTATTCACGATTTTCATTCTGGTATGGATAAAAGTCTTTCCGGACTTTGCCGAAAGGCGTTTAGTGAAAATGGAATAGCCTGAAGAGCGCGCTCATAGCCGGGCTGATTTATTGAATCGCCTAACGCACCATAAAATCAGTCGAGTGGAATACGATATTCCACCCACCGAACCCTCCCGTCAATTATAGCCTGGCGGGCGCTTTTCTCCACTTTGGAAAGGGAAGATTCACCGGTCTTAACCTCGACAAAGACAATCTCTTCTATTTCTCCGGAACCTGCCCCGCTGAAACATACGTAGTCCAACGGTTTTCCCAGGAAACGGGCGTCCTCCACAGGGCAGGGGAAGTCGGGCAGATAAGGGGCGAGCTGTTCGGCCGCCTGGCCAGTCAGCACGGCCCTGGATCGTTTTACCGCGTCATCCCGCTCGGCTTCGAGCCGGGCTGCGAGGTCCCGCTCAATCTCCAGGCGTCCATTGCGCTTGCCTACTACAAGCCCTAAAAAAAGACCTATGCAGAATAGGGCGAGAATGCCTATCAGCGCAATCAATAAGGTGATATCGGCTGGATTCATAAGGATAAGCATACACTAGAGGGTAAGAAAAAAAAGGACCGAAGCGAGATGAAGAGTTAGTCCATCTGCCTCGGCCCCTACCGTTAGTTTTACTTATTCCGCTTCAGCTGGAGGCTGCTGCCTTGAATTTTTCCTTATATTCCAGAACTTTCGCCGCGAAGTCGGTTTGAGCCTGGCCCGTGAGACCTGCGGAGATACTATCGGCCGCAGCGTTGAGAGCGTCGGCCTGCTTGGAAATGTTCTCCGCCTCGGTCAAAGCGGCGGGATTGCCGGCATTCGCCTTAGCCGATGCTTCCGAATAGGATGCGATGATGGCATCATAGGCGGTAATCCAAGCTGCGGGATCCTTGATCTCAGCGATAGCCTGGGCAGGGTCTGCAGTCGAAACAGACTGGGCAGCAGCCTCAGGGCTTGTCCCAGAGCCTTTGTCAGCCTTGGGGGTGCAAGAAACAGCAAGAAGAAGGATCGCGAAAAATACCAAGACACGCTTTAACTTCATTCTTAACTCCTTATGTCCAAGAATCGTGCGAGATACTACACCCGAGACGTATTCATGTCAATGTATAGCACGATATGCGAAGCATTCTTTATAGAACCGCACGCCCCTCTAAAGGAGAACGCGGCATGCCAGGGGGGATAAAACCGGCTTGCGAATTTAGCATTGGCAGGTCTAGAGTAACTACATGCTTAGGTTTGGACTGCGCGCCCACGATTTTGGACCCTGCGGCAAGCTTCCCGAGTCGTCGTATATCCTAGCTGAAAGAATCGCCACCTATGGCGTTTCCTGCCTTCAGTTGGCTCTTTCCAAGGCATTCCCCGATTATCCTGCCCAAGCGGGGTTGATGAGCCCAGGCTTTGCCCGGGGGATCAGGGATATCTTCGCCGCACGATCCCTGTCCATTGCCGTGCTCGGTTGTTACATAAATCCCGTCCATCCCGATAGCGATGAACTCGATCGTCAGCTACGGCGCTTCGAAGAGCATCTGCGCTTCGCCAGGGATTTTGGCTGCGCAGTTGTGGGGACAGAGACAGGCTCGATGAACCCAGATTGCTCCTGGCATCCGGATACCGAAGGAAAAGCGGCCTTCGATGCGCTCTGCGTTTCAGTTGAACGCCTGGCGAAGACAGCGGAGCGCTGTGGCGCTATAGTCGCTATTGAGCCGGTGGCCGACCGGCACAGCATTTCCAGTATAGAGAAGACAAAGACCCTGCTGGAGCGCATAGACTCGCCGGCTTTGGGCATAATTTTCGATCCGGTCAATTTGATACCCCAAGCGGGGTTGAGAGAAAGTCAGGGAGAATTTTTCGAGCGCGCTTTTGCGGCATTCGGATCGCGGATTGTCGCGGTTCACATAAAAGATTTCCTCACTATAAATGGAAAGAAATCGGAGATTGCCGCGCCGGGGGCCGGAGAATTCGATTTCCCCGCCTTTTTCCGCCTTCTCCAAGTCCGAAAACCCGGCGTGGATGTCCTGATGGAGAATACTTCGCCCGCGACGGCCCCCGGAGCCTTAGCCTTCGTGCGGCGAATAGCGGAGGAAAGCGCCAGGACTTCTTAGCTGATGGATTTTATTGCACTGAGCACGTAGCTTCATGAGCCCTTAGCGTGGCAGTACCTGATGCTGTATCATGGGATCTAATGGCATTCCTTCCCGCGAGCATTGCAGAGCTTGAAAAGGCCGGCTTGCATCCCGGCGACCTCGATGTGGTAATCGTCACCGGCGATGCCTATGTCGATCATTCTTCCTTCGGCATTGCAATAATAGGACGAGTTCTGGAAGCCGAAGGCTATAAAGTTGGCATCCTCTCCAGGCCCGATCCCGACGATGTGGAGGCCTTCAGGCTCCTGGGCAAGCCCAATCTTGCATTTCTGGTAACCGCGGGGGCTGTGGATTCCATGGTTTCATCCTACACGGCCAACAAGAAACCCCGATCCGAAGACGACTACGCCCCCGGTGGCAATAAGGCTCTTTGCCTGCGCAGGGACGGGAGTATCGGGACAAGTATGCGAAACCGCCCCAACGCAAGGCCGGACAGGGCTGTCATCCATTACACGACAATGTGCAGGCAGGCCTACAAGGGCGTACGCATCATCATCGGGGGCATAGAGGCCAGCCTCAGGCGGTTGGCCCATTACGATTACTGGTCGGACAAGGTGCGCAAGTCCATTCTCCTGGATTCCAAGGCGGACATTCTGGTGTATGGCATGGGCGAGCGGCAGATCAAGGAAATAATGACTCGATTGAGAACGGACATTAACGCCCGGCTTTCGGGCATACCTGGAACGGTCTGGTCAGCCTTCGTGGGCTCAGCGACGGCTTCAACCCTCGCCCAGAAGTTTCCCGCAAGCATCGTGCTTCCGCGTTTTGAAGCCATTTCCGGAGCGAACCCCGAAGCCAAACTTAATTTTCAGGCATCATTTGCGATTCAATATGCCAACACCGATCCGTATTCAGGCCAGCGCTTGGTAGAACCCTGCGGGGACAGGGCAGTCATACAGGAAAAGCCGGCCAAGCCTCTGGGTAGGAAGGAATTGGACGCTATCTACGCCCTTCCTTACGAACGAAAAGCCCATCCCATGTACGAAGCCTCGAAAGGCGTGCCGGCATTGGCGGAGGTTAAGTTTTCCCTTCTGTCATCCCGGGGATGTTTCGGGGCTTGTTCATTCTGCGCCTTGAGTTTTCATCAGGGGCGGCAGGTGAATTCCCGGAGCGCGGAAGCCATTCTGGACGAGGCACGAATATTGACGACGTTGGACGATTTTAAAGGCTATATCCACGATGTTGGAGGCCCTACCGCCAATTTCAGGCGTTCGGCATGCAAAAAAATGGATAGCCACGGGGCTTGCCTGGATAGACGCTGCCTCGCTCCGGAACCCTGCGCCGGGCTGGAGGTGGACCATAAAGAGTATGTCGCCTTGCTAGGAGCCCTCAGGAAGCTTCCGGGCGTAAAAAAGGTCTTTGTGCGTTCAGGGGTGCGCTTCGACTATGCGATGCTGGATAAGAGCGGAGAGTTCTTGGCTGAACTCGTGGAGCACCATATATCGGGTCAGCTGAAGGTGGCTCCGGAGCATGTCTCCGAGAAAGTACTCGCCTTGATGGGTAAACCCTCTCGCCGAAGCTACGATGCCTTTGTCCAACGTTATTCGGCTTTGAACCGTGAAAAAGGCCTCAAACAATATATCGTGCCCTATTTTATCTCCTCCCACCCCGGATCGGGATTGCCCGAGGCGATAGAGTTGGCCGAATACCTGAGGGATACCGGATTCGTGCCCGATCAGGTCCAGGATTTCTACCCCACACCGGGAACCCTGGCCACGGCCATGTATTGGTGCGAAGCCAATCCTCTGGACGGCAAGCCTGTGCATGTAGCCAAGGGTGAAAGAGAAAGGGCCTTGCAGCGCGCTCTGCTCCAGTACAAGGCATCGGCCAACGCTGGCCTAGTTCGGCAAGCCTTGGCCGAAGCCGGAAGGGAAGATCTTATTGGGACTGGACAACATTGTCTGGTAAGGCCAGACGAGCGATCCTCTCGCCCAAGAAATCCGCTTTCACGCCGCCGGAACTGAGATCGGCCAACCAGGAACAAAACCGCCCTACTTCAGCGCTCGGTACTTCTACATTAAGCAGTATCGTTTCCAAAAAATTCTCGTCTCTGATCGTTGCGCTGAATTGGGGAAGGTTTGACTTGAAAGTGTCGAAGAGCGCGTAGGGCAGATCGATATGCAGGCTGGCTATGGCAGTGAGCACTCCTCTTCGCGTGTGCTCTAACACCCTCTTCCCGGCTTCCGAGTAGGCCTTGACTAAGCCCCCCGTACCCAGGAGAGTACCCCCGAAATACCTGGTTACCACCACTGCCACGTTTCCCAAACCCGATCCGTGGAGCACCGATAGCAAGGGGCGCCCCGAAGTGCCCGATGGCTCGCCGTCATCGGAGCAGAACTCGGTGCTCGATTTGCCGCCACCCACGATGAAAGCTGGCACGTTGTGCGACGCATCTGAAAACTCGCGGCGCACTCGGTCGATGAAAGCCCTCGCAGTATCCACTGTATCCACATAATCAAGGCTGGCGATAAAGCGGGAATTGAGGACGTGTATCTCTGCCCGGGCAGGTCCGAGGGGCACCTGATATGTTGCTTTATTCAACGTTGTGCGCTCCCTATTTTCCGGTTTTGTGATCCAGCTTTAAAAAGTGACCGAAGCGCTCCTTTTTCGTCAATAAATACGCCCTATCGTTATCGTTGGTTGGAAGCTCATGCTGTACTCGTTCAATCACCCTTACGCCATGGCGTTCCAACTCTTCCACCTTTTCAGGATTGTTGGTCATGAGACGGACGCTTTTTATGCCTATCTTTTTAAGCATGGCGGCGGGCACTGCGTAATCCCGCTCGTCGGCCTTGAAGCCCAAGGCGAGATTGGCGTCGTAGGTATCGTAACCCTTGTCCTGAAGGGCATAGGCCCGCAGCTTATTAACCAAACCGATACCCCGGCCCTCGGCCTGATGATAGAGGACTGCTCCCCTGCCCTCGGCTTCGATACGGCGAAGCGCATGATGAAGCTGGGGGCCGCAGTCGCAGCGCTGGCTTCCGAAGGCGTCGCCGGTAAGGCAGGCCGAGTGGATGCGAAGCAAAAGGTTTTCTCCGTCGCCGATTTCGCCCTTGAGCACGATAATGTGGTCCTTGGCGTCCCTGTTGTTGACGAAGCCGATTATGGAAAAATGGCCATACTCGGTGGGAAAATCCGCCACCGAGACTACCATGACGCATACTTCTTCCTGACAGGCCGCGCAATTGTCTGAATTTGGGCATTTTCGCAGGAATTCGATATCTTGCTGAATCACTTCTTCGATGCTGGGAATTGTCATTGCACTCTCTCCATGATGATCATTGTTGTGAAAGATAATGCTTGAGGGCTTGCCTTGTCGAATCGAAGGCTATCGCATCCCAGGGAATCTCGTTGAATTTGGCCAACAGCAGCTCGGTAGATTCCTCGGCATGGGGACTGAGAAGGTTCAGGTCGTATTCAGCAATATCGGAGCAGAAAAAAAGGTCGCAGGTCCAGTATTCCACGTTCCTGAATCGATAGGTGTTGGGAAAGGATGCCAGATACTTCAGGCTTTGCGGTGCCCAGCCCAGTTCCTCCCTGCATTCTCTCAAAACAGCCTCCTCGGCTCCCTCCCGAGGATCCACAAAACCTCCGGGCAGGGCGAGAAAACCCTTTTTCGGCTCCTTGGCGCGGCGCAGAAAGAGACAGCTGCCCTGGATATTGAGAATGAGGCCTGCGGCGGCGGCGACATTATGGAAATAGTCGAAACCGCAGCCAAGGCAATGCCAAGCTCTTCCGTTCCAGTCTATGCCCACTCGGCCGCAGGATGGACAGTGACGAAAGAGACTATCTGCGCCATGTGCTTCACTGATTGGCCTATTTTCCATACTATTGAGTATAGAGTATGAGCAGGATAAAAGACGAGGCCGTTATTAGCCCGGCGCAAGAACCTTCCACTTCCGACACCCAAGGGCAAGAGAGCCAGGCGGCGCGCAATGCCCGGTTCAGGACACTTGTACGCCAGGCGCCCCAGTCGCCTGGGGTGTATGTGATGAGGGACGGCACGGGCGCCATCATCTATGTAGGCAAGGCCAAGGTGCTGAAAAACCGTCTTTTATCCTATTTTTCCGGCAAAAAGGACATAAAAACCCGGCATTTGGTTTCGCGCATCGATTCGATAGAGTGGATTCTGGCAGGTAGCGAGTACGAAGCCCTTCTAATAGAAAACAATCTGATAAAAGAACATAACCCCAAATACAATATCAACCTCAAGGATGGAAAGACCTATCCCTCCATCAGAATCACCGCCGAGGAATATCCCAGGGTCTTTCGAACCAGGAGGATTATAAACGACGGGTCGGAGTACTACGGTCCATTCCCCAGCGCAGAGACCATCGATATCTATCTCGAACTCATAAAAAAACTTTTTCCCCTACGCAGATGTATCACCATGAAGAATCGGCAAAGCCCCTGCATGTATTATCATATCGGCCGCTGTCCAGGACCCTGCGCTGGCAAGATAAGCCGCGAAGCGTATATGGAGCGGGTGGAGAACATCAAAAAACTGCTCTCCGGCCAAACCGTGGGGCTTTTGGCGGAGCTTGCGACAAAAATGGAGTCCGCCTCCCAGGGCTTCCGCTTCGAAGAAGCGGCGAGTTTCAGGGACACCATAAGGGCTGTCGAGCAGTTCGTAGGGCGGAGTAACGCCCAGGATTTCGACTTGAGCGCCCGGGACTATCTGTCCTGGCACTGCGACGGCGATCTCATAGCCTTTGTGGTCTTTTCGATGCGCGAAGGCAAGCTCACCGGGAGGGACAGCTTTGTATCCCCTCTCTACTCCGACGAGGGCGAAGCCTTGCAGAGCTTCCTGGGCACCTACTACAGCCAGGGCAGGCTGCCTCCGCCCTCGGTGTATACCATGAAAAAACTGGAATCCAAGGCAATACTCCAATATTTCAAGCAACAGCTGGGGACGAAGGTCAAACTGCTTCAATCCAAGGAACAACGGCATGCGGCATCGATAAACCTGGCATCCCAGAATGCCCGGGAAGAACTGATCAAGCGCCGCAGGGAATTGGGGGACAGGAGCGCCCTTCTGGAACTTCGCTCCGCCTTGGGGCTGTCCGCCTTACCCTTGAGAATTGAAGGTTTCGACATAGCCCAGCTTTCGGGCAAGCACACGGTTGCCTCGCTGGTGAGTTTTAAAAACGGAGTGCCCGACAAGAAGAATTACCGGTATTTCAATATTCGCAGCCTGGCCGGCGGAATTGACGATTTCAGCGCCATGAGAGAAGCCGTAGCCCGGCGCTACACCAGGCTCATCAACGAAGAAGCCGAACTACCCGATCTGGTCCTGGTGGACGGGGGGGCTGGCCAGGTTTCAGCCGCGGCCGAGGTACTCCGCGAGTTGGGCATGGACTGTGATCTGGCGGGCTTAGCCAAAAAAAACGAGGAAATATATCTACCCGAACGCATCGATCCCATTATCTTGCCCCACGATTCCCCCGCCCTGAGGGTGCTGGTGGCCGTACGGGATGAGACTCATCGTTTCGCCACCGGACTATCCAGAAAACTCAGGGAAAAGGATTTGAAGCTTTCGGTCTTGAGTTCCATAAAGGGAATCGGCGAAGTCAAATCTAAAAAACTGATGAAAGCCTTTGGCTCTCTGGGGGGGATAGCCGCAGCAGACACCGAGGCACTTGCTAAGACGGCAAGCCTTTCCATTGAAACGGCCCTCCAGGTGAAGGAAAAAGCCTCCTTATACTTGTGAACAAAGCTTCATATAAAGTAAAAAAATTTGACACCTCTCCCCGTCGATGGTAGTATTCAAGCCGTCCATTTCTAATCGCTCATTCATGTATCCATGGAGGCTTTCATGAAGAAACGCACGCTCTTCGCCATTGTCGCCCTTGTGCTCATTGCAGGAATCGCCGGAGCTCAGGGCAAAACCTATCAGCTCCGCACATCGACCAACTTGGCCGGCGCCGGCACGATCGGCAAGGGCCTGGCCTATTTCGTCGACATCGTGAACAAGAAGGCCGGCGGCAGGATCAAGGCCGTGGCCAACTACGGCGCCGAGCTCGGAAGCCAGGCCGAACAGGTCGAGATGGCCCGAACCGGCTCCCTCGAAATGGTCGTGTCGGCCCCCGGCACGGGACCGGGCACCTGGGTTCCCCAGCTCATGATGTTCGAATTCCCCTTCCTCTTCAAAGACAACAACCATTACCTGCGAGTGCTCAAGGGACTCGAGGGCGAAGTCAGCGCGCTCGTGAAGCCCTACGGCTTTATCGCCACAGCCGGCCAGTCCATGGGCTCGCGCCACATGCTCACGAAAAAGCCCGTCACGAAGCTGGAAGATATCGCCAACATGAAGATGCGCGGGCCGAACGCCGTCTACATCAGCATGTTCAAGTCGCTGGGCGCGGCCGGCACGACGATGGACTGGAACGAAATCTACTCCGCCATCCAGACCGGCGTCATCGACGGCATGGAAGCCTCTCCCTCCATGATCAACTCGATGAAGTTCCAGGACGTGGCCAAGAACCTGACCATCACCGACCATATCATCGCCTGCGTGTACTATTTCTTCAACGAAAAGTGGTACAATAGCCTGCCCGCCGATCTGCAGAAGATCGTGATGGACTGCGCCCAGGAAGCGGCCCAGTACCAGGCGAAGCTGGACGAGGCCGACCAGGTGGCTTCCCTCGAGAAGATCAAGGCCGCCGGCGTGGCCATCCACGAGCTCAAGGACAAGGCCAAGTGGATAGAGGCTTGCAAGCCCATGCTCAACGACTACAGGGCCAAGGGCAAGGCCTGGAACGATTTCATCGACAAAATGCTGGCCATCCAGTAAGCTATACGGAACTTATTACGGACGGGAGGTCGTCCCTCATTTTTCTCGGGACGGCCTCCTTTTTTTTATGGAGATCTCAGTATGGCAAGGAAATTCTACCTTCTGTTCGACCGCCTCAGAGCCGCGATGATGGTGTCCATCTCGTCGTTCACCATCGTGCTCTGCTTTATCCAGATAATTCTGCGATACTTTACCTTCATCGCGATGCGCCCCTTCGCCTGGGGCGACGAGGTGCTGAGGCTCTCGGCCATTTGGGTGATCTTCCTCGGCCTCAGCATAGGCGTGAGGGAAGGCGCCCATTTCACGGTGGACCTTTTTCTCAACAAGATAAAATCTGAAAAAGCCAGGCGCGCTGTAGACACGGCCATCGACCTTCTCGTGATGGCAATCCTGGCCCTCCTCAGTTACAAGGGATTTTCCTACACGATCACCAACACGATGAGCAGCCTGCAGAACATACAGATATCCATGGCATGGTTCTACGCTTCCATTCCCGTCGGCTGCCTCTTCGGCATCGTCGAGTATCTCTACAAGATATTTTTCGGGAAAGAGTACAAGACCAGAATGCTCGCGAAGCAGTAAGGAAGGAGACAAGCATGTGGCAGATCTGGCTCGTATTCGCTGTATTGCTGGCCTTTATTTTCGCGGGACTTCCCATCTATATGTCGATCATTCTGACGACCGTGTCGTTCATGATTGGGATGAATCTCCCCCTCAACCTCGTTGTCATCAAGATGTTCGGAAGCGTCAATTCATTTTCGCTGATGGCGATACCTTTCTTTATCATCGCCGGCAACATCATGGCCAAATCGGACATCACCGACAAGATCATCGATCTCTCCGATTCTCTCGTAGGCCAATTCAAGGGCGGACTAGGCCACGTCAACATTCTGGCTTCGATGTTCTTCGGGGGAATCCAGGGCTCGGGCATTGCCGACGCCTCGGCTATCGGCGGCATGCTCATCCCCGCCATGGAAAAGCAGGGCTACGACAAGGATTACGCCGTGGCCGTGACGGCGGGTTCCTCGATGCTTAGCCCCATAATACCGCCCAGCATCGCGATGATCCTCTACTCCTATTATACCGAAGTGCCCGTGAGCAAGCTCTTCATGGGCGGGGTGATCCCCGGCGTCATCATCGCCGGCCTGCAGATGCTATGGAACCGTATCGTCTATTCGAAGCGAGGCTATAATATTCCGACCACGAAATTTTCTTTTACGCGGCTCGGAAAGACCCTGATCGGTTCGGTCGGAGCCCTGGCCATGCCCATCATCATCATCGGCGGCATCATCTCCGGCGTCGTCACTGCCACGGAGTCGGGCGTCCTCGCCATTGTCTATGGCCTCATCTACGGCTTTTTCATCTCCAAGAAGCTGAAGCTACGCGACCTCGTCGACATCCTGAAGAACTCGGGCCTCACCACCGCCGTCGTCATGATCACCATCGCGGCCACGGGAGCCCTGTCCAATGTCCTGGTGCGCATGCGCTTCCAGGCCAATGTCACCGACTATGTGGTAAATGTCATCGGCAATCCGGTTTTCGGCACCCTCTTCCTCATGCTGGTAATATTCGTCCTGGGCATGTTCCTCGACCCGACCGTCCTCATCGCCATGCTGGCGCCCACTATTCTCAGCATAGGCAATTCCTTCGGCTTCGGCGCGATCCATTATGGCGTTGTCATGGTTATCATGATGCAGTTGGGAGCCATAACTCCTCCCGTGGGTTCTTTCCTTTTCGTCGCCTGCGCGATAGGTCAGCTGCCGATCGAAAAATCCGTCAAGCCGATGATTCCCTTTGTCATCACGATTATTATCGCGATATTGATAAGCTTTTTCGTGCCGCAGATCGTCAACTTCCTTCCCGATCTGCTGCTTGGTTGAGCGGCGTCGCCGCGAAGGAGCAAGATATGACAGGTATTGGAATAATCGGCTCGGGGGCCATAGCCTCAGTCCATGTCGACAGCTATAAGCGTCTTGTGGCGGACTGCGAGGTGAAGGCCGTCTGCGACACCTTCAAGGCCAAGGCCGACGACCTCATCGCGGGAAAGGCTTTGAACGCGAAGGCCTATGATGACTACAAAAAACTGCTTCTGGATCCGGCGGTGGATGCCGTTTCGATATGCCTGCCGCCGAGCACCCATGCGCAGGTGAGCATCGATGCGCTGAAGGCGGGCAAGCATGTCATCGTTGAAAAGCCCATGGCAAGCTCTCTGGAAGAATGCGATCTCATGATCGAGGCTGCCCGTGCGAGCGGAAAGATCCTCGACGTAGTGAGCCAGAACCGCTACAAGACCCCCGTGGCCAAGCTCAAGACAATGTTGGATGGGAAAGCTGTCGGCAAGGTGTTCTACGCCAGCTTCGATTCGCTCTGGTGGCGCGGCCAGGTCTACTACGATCTCTGGTGGCGCGGCACCTGGGCACAGGAATCGGGGGGCTGCTTCATGAGCCACGCCGTCCACTACATCGATCTAATGCATTATCTCTTCGACATGCCTGCGACAGTCAGCGCTTCGATCCACAATGTTGGTCATGACAATTCGGAATGCGAAGATCTGGGCTTTGCGGACTTCAACTATAATGACAAAGTCATTCATTTTACCTGCTCTCTGGTGAGTCATGGAGAACGTCAGAGCATTGTAGTGGAAGGAGAGAAGGGTTCGATCAGCGTACCCTGGACAGTATCTGCCAACAGTGCCCTTCCCAATGGGTTCCCCGAGGAAAATAGTGGGGGGAAAAAGGCTTTGGAAGAGACCTACCGTGCCATCCCTGATCTTGTGCGAGAAGGCCACGATGCCCAACTGCTCAACTTTCTTAAGGCCATAGAGGGCAAAGAGCCGATAGCCTTGGACGGCATGACGGGGAAAAAGACAATTGAACTCATCATGGGCATTTATAAATCCGCGGTGACAGGTAAATCCGTTGAATTTCCCATAAGACCTGAAGATCCCTTCTACCGCAAAGAATCCATGATTGCGCTCATGCCCAAGTTTCACGAAAAGAAAAAAAGCGTGGACAATTTCAGCGCATCTAAGATAACCCTGGGAAGGGATTTGGGCCGCTGAGGGATAGATGCCGAGAAGGAACCGCTGGGAGCGGCCCTAGAAAATGTATCGCCCGAGCAAAGCCCAATACCTAAAAGTCTAAAAAGACTACAAAGAACCGGTGTTTTTCAGTATAGTTATCTAATACCACGCAAGGAGTGAGTGTCATGGATATCAAGTCTTTGGAAAAAATCGCCCTTTCAATACGAAGCCTGAGCATAGACGCGATCAACAAGGCTAATTCTGGCCATCCCGGCCTCCCGCTGGGAGCGGCAGAACTGGCGGCCTATCTCTACGGCCACGAAATGGTCTACGACGCAGGCGATCCTTCATGGATCAACCGGGATAGATTCGTACTCTCCGCCGGACATGGCTCTATGCTGCTCTATTCGATTCTGCACATGGCCGGTTTTCCCTTGAGCCTAGACGATATTAAAAGCTTCCGCCAGATTGGCTCCAAGTGCGCAGGGCACCCTGAATACGGCGTTACTCCGGGCGTGGAGACCACGACCGGTCCCTTGGGCCAGGGCATTGCCAACGCGGTAGGACTGGCGATAGGCGAGCGTATGATGGCCGCCAGGCTCAATAAGCCCGGATATACGATTATCGATCACTACACCTACACTCTGGCCGGAGACGGCTGCCTCATGGAAGGCGTCGCATCCGAAGCCTGCTCGCTAGCGGGTCACCTCGGTTTGGGCAAGCTCATCGCCTATTATGATTCCAATTCCATTTCCATTGACGGCTCGACCTCCCTGGCGTTTTCGGAGGATGTAGGCGCCCGCTTTGAAGCCTACGGTTGGCAGGTTTTGCACGGCGACATGTACGATTTTACCGGTCTGGCGGCCTTGACCGCGAAGGCCAAGGCGGAGACTAGGAAACCCAGCCTGATAATTCTCAAGAGCATTATCGGCAAAGGCTCTCCTTCCAAGCAGGGCACTGCGGGCATCCACGGTTCGCCCCTGGGCGAAGAAGAAGCTGCCAAGGCCAAGACAGCCATGGGCATTCCCCTGGACAAGCCCTACTGGGTTGCCCCCGAAGCCTATGCGTATTTTAAAAAGCGCAGGGCCGAGCTCAAAGCCCGCAAGGATGCGTGGCAGAAAGTCTACGAAGACTGGGGCAAGGCTAATCCTGAGCTCTCGGAAGAGCTGAGCGCCTGGTTCTTCAACAGACCGGTAAAGGAACTGGACTTGCCTGCCTTCGCCCAGGGAGAGAAAATCGCGACCCGCAATGCCTCGGGCAAGGTGCTCGCGGCGGTGGCGGCATCATGGCCCAACCTGGTGGGCGGCTCGGCCGACCTCACCAGCCCTAACGTAACCCAGTTGCCAGCCAATCCTTCGGGCTTGCCCTTGGACTTTACGGCTGACAATCCCGGCGGCCGTTATATCCGTTTCGGTGTTCGGGAGCACGGCATGGCGGCCATTGCCAATGGCTTGGCTCTCTACGGCGGCTTCAAGCCCTTCGTGGCCACATTCCTAGTCTTCGCCGATTACCTGAGGCCCTCGCTGCGCCTGGCCGCCCTCATGAAACTGCCTGTCGTCTATGTACTTACCCATGACTCGGTCTATATTGGCGAGGACGGACCTACCCATCAGCCCGTGGAAACCCTGGCTTCGCTGCGGGCTATTCCCAACTGCAAGGTGTTGCGCCCCGCTGACGCGGAGGAGACTGCCGTGGCATGGCGCCTAGCCATGGAGAATACCGAAGGCCCGACCGTGCTGGCGCTGAGCCGACAAAACCTGCCGGTAATGGCCAAGGACGATCCCGAATGGCCCTACACCATGGGATTGGGCGCCTATGTGGCGCACAATAGCTCCACCGCACCCGATGCAACCCTGGTGGCTTCGGGCTCAGAGGTATCTCTCGCCCTTTCGGCCATGGAGAAAATAAAGGCCCAAAGGCCCGAACTTTCCATCAGGGTGGTATCCATGCCCGACAGGAATGCCTTCTTTGCCGCACCCGAGCCCGTGAGGGACGCCATCCTGGCGCCGCCTGCCAAGGTGTTCGTGGCGGAGGCTGGCGTCGCCATGGGCTGGGAACGTATTGCCGAGCCTGGGCGCATTCTCTCTGTCGAGCGCTTTGGCGAGTCGGGCCCTGGGGACCAAGTGGCAGCCCATCTGGGCTTTAGTGTTGATGCTTTCGTTGCAATGGTCTTAGCTGCGT
Organism: uncultured Treponema sp.; assembly: GCA_964535235.1. Lineage (GTDB taxonomy): Bacteria > Spirochaetota > Spirochaetia > Treponematales > Rectinemataceae > UBA2256. Next base: position 46,376 of record CAZHSK010000001.1, read on the forward strand.
TCTAAGCCGACTGTACAAAAAGTGCCTTCGCGGGCGCGGCGCCTTTCGACGCCGCGCCCTTATTTATAGCAGGACTTCGTCACGTCTTTTTCGCATATTTTTAAATTTTTTACCCCACTCTTTCCAGTAATCTGATATACTAGATACCAGATTGCAGTTAATAAACCAGCCCGTACTTGAAGGTGAGGAATGAAAGCTATTTGCGAATCAACAACCTCGCAGCAAGCTGCCGAGGTATGTTGGTTCTGTAATGAATTTTATTAAATGCGGGTTTCATACTATATAATAGTATTATAAAAGAACGCAGCTAGCTGCGGGGTATGAAACCCGCGTGCGAATCAATTTTAAAAATATAAAAGGACAACATTATGAAAGATACGGATAACGGTGGGATAGAAAGAAGAAGCCTTGCGGAGCAGGTATACTATTTCCTCTGCAATGCGATCAGCAGCGGAAGATTCAAGCACGGAGAAACACTCAGTACCAAAAAATTGGCGGAAGAGCTCCAAGTTAGCATGATGCCCATTCGTGAGGCTCTCAAGCGCCTGGAGATGGATGGGGTTCTGGAAATTAGACCCCGATCTATGTGCGTGCTCCGTATACCCACCAAGAAGACAATTCTTTCAGCCATAGCGGTGCGCGAACTGCTGGAGGTGTATTGCGTAAAATCCTTTTACGGAACAATTGAGGCTAGCCGTCTGGAGGAACTGCGCAGAATTCTGAATGCAATGAGGGCTGTGCTTGCAGAAGTACCTCCCGACCTCAAGAAGTACATTCGCCTTGATGGGCAGTTCCATAAGGCGTTGTGCGATTTGGCAGATAATGAATTCATAAGTAAATACTATAAAGAACTGAACATCCATCTGAACATGAACTATATGTACGACATAGGAATAAAGCCTAATGTTTCCCAGACCTTTATAGATCATGTAGAACTCGTAGATGCCTTGGCTGAACACTCTCCTTCGGCGGTGGATATTATCGAGAAACACTTGAAGATCAGCAGAAAAAATATAATGAGCGGAAAATTTTTAAGTACCCAGGAAGGCGAGAACTAAGCAAGATCGGGTTACGTATCAGTATTTTTAATCCATGCTGCAGGCTATTTCCCGCTTTTCCAGGAATGATTTGCCATGCTTAGCTAATTTCTCAGTCCATCAGATAACCGCCGTTTACATTCAAGGTTTCCCCTGTTATAAAGGCGGCCTTGTCGGAAATCAGGAAAAATGCAGCTTCGGCCACTTCCCGAGCCGTTCCCATTCGTCGCAAAGGGATAGCATCTATGACAGTACGGCGTTTTTCTTCCGACCATTCGGCGCTCATGTCGGTTTCGATTGCGTGGGGGGCTACCGCATTTACCCTAATCCCATAAGCTGCCAGCTGCCTGGCTAGGGATTTAGTCAATGTATCGATGGCTCCCTTGGATGTTCCGTATACCGGTGCGGCTGTGATATCGCCCATCTTAGCGGCGATGGAGGTAATGTTGAGAATATTACCTGATTTTTGCTTGATCATGTGGGGAATGACGGCTTTGCATAAATAAAAATTGCCGTTCACATTTACATCCATTACCTTGAGCCACTGCTCCCGGCTCAAATCCGTGATGGAGCCTCTGGCGATTATTCCTGCATTATTCACAAGCACATCGATTCTGCCCATCTTTTCAACAATTGAGCCGACAGCCGCATCGACAGCATCCATATCGGTGATATCAAGAGATATTGCCCTCGTATCGAAGCCAAGAGCCTGAAGTTTTATCGCAGCAGCCCGGGCCCCGATTATATCGATCAAGAAAACAACGAATCCTTCTTCAGAAAAACGTTGTGCGATTTCATAACCGATGCCCTTCGCCGCTCCTGTGACGAGGGCGATCTTTTTTTGCATTTCCATACAAGCCTTCTTTAAAAAAGTAATCTCGGCAGCGCCAGGATAAGGTTAGGGAAGAACACCAATACCGCGACAGCAAGAAGCGTGGTAAGAACCCAAGGCCAAATTTCTCTTATATATTCCGAGATAGGTATATCCAGAACCGAGCATACGGCGCTCATCGCGAGCCCCACGGGAGGCGTCATATTGCCCATGGTTATTATAGTGCAAAAAAGTATGCCAAAGTGCACCGGATCCCAGCCTACCTTGACGGCAAGAGGCAGGAAAATCGGCGTGAACAGGAGAATAACTACCGAACCGTCCATGAACATGCCCAAAATAGTGAGGATAATTATGATGATGAACATGACGATGAACTTATTAGCCGACAGGCCCAGGATGGCCGCTTCCAAGACATCGGGTACTCGTTCGAAGGGTATGCCATAGCCAAAAATTCCCGAAAGGGCGATGATGAACATGATCGCGCCTACATCGAGCACTGATGAACCGAGGGTCTGCACCAGTTTTTGAATGGTGAGTTCCTTGTAAGCGAAAATCCCAACGAGGATTGCGTACACGCAGGCGAAGGCTCCCACCTCAGATGGCGTGAAGATACCTACCCTTATTCCGATCAGGAGAAGCACGGGAAAAAGCAAGGCCCAAATGTTTTCTTTTATAGCCACAAGTCTTTCGTGGAAGGAAGCCTTCGTGCGCTCGGGCATATAGCCCCGCCTTGTAGCAATGACCCAGACTGTGATCATGTCGGCGACCATGAGGCAAAGCCCCGTAAAGATTCCCGCGGCGAAAAGTTGGCCGATCGATACCTCTCCGGTGGTTCCGTAGAGAATTATTCCCACGCCAGGGGGAATTGTCGCGGTTA
>CAZHSK010000002.1:0-9744 GCA_964535235.1 uncultured Treponema sp.
GAGATGGCATCGAAGCCGGGCATGTCGACGCCCAATGTCTTGGCCTGGTTTGCCGTATAGAAAGCCTTGATGTCGGTCTTTAGCTGATCTAACACAGGCTTCCACTCTGGATACCTGTCGAACTTAAGGCTGGGATCGGCCGGATCGAGGGCCAGATAAGCATCCATGGACGATTTCTGTGCCCGAGTGAGCTTCATCGTGGATTGAGCTTCGGGGTCCACCGCGTTGTAGGCCGCGCCGGCTACCATGGAGTTGCCGCCAATGAAGGAGCTCTTCTCGATGAGAATCACCTTGGCGCCTACCTGAGCCGCGCTGATGGCGGCGCTCAAGCCCGCCCCGCCGGCGCCGATCACCAGGACGTCTGTGTTCCAGGTTTCAGCAGCCCGGGGTGTAACCTTGACTTCTTTTTTCCTGAGAGCGTCTACATCGAATCCGGCTTTCTTGGCCGCGTCGGCGACAGCGTTCTTGAGGGCATTGCTGGAGACCGTGGCACCTGCGACCGTATCGACCTTAAGACTCTGCGTCTCGACGATGCGCACCGGCAGGCGTTCTAGGGCTACCTTGGCGATATTCGGTGTTTCTTTCGAAGAAAGAACTCCGACCGATGCTATCTTGGCATCGGCTACCCTTACCTGGACCGTGATCGGTCCTTGCATGCCGCGGGCGGTGCCTTCATAGGTACCATCTACCGGGGCTGAGACCTTCGCTGCGTTTGATGTACATCCTACGATGAGGAGTGCCATTGCCACTGCTGCGAAACTCTTCACTGACAGCTTTCTCATACAACCTCCGTGAGTATGTATAAATATTTATTTAATACTCACGGGATTTTATCCAGCCATGCCAGGACTGTCAATTCTAAAGAGAAAAAAATATCGAAAAAACTTGCATTTTAGTAGCGCATAACGCTATTAGAGAAGAATATTGTAGATGCCATGCAAATCGCCTATACTGAAATGAATGGTATACGATAAAAGTTTGGTCCAGTTGATGTCCACTCTAGACAGTGGCGTCTACTTTGTCGATCGAAAGCGAAAAATCTTTTTTTGGAACAAGGCCGCCGAACTCCTCACCGGCTACTCCAGCGAAAAGGTGGTGGGCTCCAGCTGTTCGGAGAATATACTGCGCCACATAACAGCCGATGGCATAGAACTCTGCCTTCACGGCTGCCCCCTTGTGGGAACTATAAGCGATGGCCAAGTACGCCAGACCCAAGTGTATATGCACCATAGGGACGGGCACCGTCTGCCCATCACCGTGTGGGCGGCTCCCTTGACCGATGAGAGCGGAGCCACGATTGGCGCTATCGAAATGTTCACGGATCAGGGCGATCGCTCTACCCTTCTGAAAGAGTTGGAAAAACTCCGCCATGAGGTGCTCACCGATCCCCTTACCGGCCTAGGCAACAGGCGTTATCTCCAGATCATCACCAATACCCGGATAGAGGAAGCCGAGAAGGGAAGCGAGCACTTTGGTCTAATAATGGCCGACATCGACCATTTCAAGAAGGTGAATGATGTTCATGGGCACAATGTAGGGGACAGAGTGCTGAAAATGGTAGCTTCTACTCTTGGTTCAGCGGTACGTCCCTTGGACGCCGCTGTCCGTTGGGGCGGGGAGGAGTTCATCCTCATCTGTCCCAATGTAAAACCGGGAGTCCTGGGCGAAATCGCCGAACGCCTCCGCCTGCTGGTGGAACATAGCTGGCTGGAACTGGAGGATAGGTCCATACTGCGTGTAACCATTTCGCTAGGAGCGACCAAGTTCCGCGAGGGCGATACGCTGGAGAACATAGTAGCCCGGGCCGACGTCTGCCTCTACCAGGCTAAAAACTCCGGTCGTAACCGTTGGGTGCTGGACGATTAGCTAAAGAATAAATAAGAGCGAAGGCGTTTATAAAATTCTAACGGAATCATGATAGAATGGTCATGCAATATTCGCTATAATAAGGATATATGCCTCTTCACATCGGAACCTGTTCATGGAACTACGACTCATGGGTCGGGCTAGTTTACGACCAGCCGGAACTGAGGTCAGTGGATTATCTGGCCCAGTACGCCAAGCGGTACAGGATGGTGGAGGTGGATTCCTGGTTCTACAAGATTCCTTCGCTGAGGGAAGTGGAGGAGTACGCGGCCGCTGTCGATTCGGGTTTTCGCTTCGTGGTAAAGGTACCTCAGGATATCACGCTCACGCACAAGCGGGGCGGCATAGAGCCTAATCCTGCCTTTTTATCGGCAGAGCTTTTTAGCCACTTTCTGGAGCGTCTGGAACCGATACAGGCGCAAATTGGGGCGATCATCCTTGAGTTCGAGTACCTGAGCCGCCAGAAGATGGCTGACCAGCAGATTTTTATCGAAAAGCTACAGGGCTTCCTCGACCGGATACCCAGGGACATTGCCATAGCCCTAGAACCGCGCAATGGACAATACCTGAATGAAGAATGGTTTTCCTTTCTGGCAAAGGCGAAGGTATCCCACGTTTTTTCTGAAAAACTCTACATGCCGCCTATTACGGAACTATTTGCGCGCTATGTTGGACTTTTGGGCGACAGGGTTGTCATTCGTCTTCTGGGCGGTGACAGGAAGGCTATTGAGGAAGCCTCGGGCGGGCGCTGGGACAGGATCATCGATCCAAAGCCCCAGCTTCCGGGTATCGCTGCGATGGTCTCAAGCCTGGCGGCCTCCGGGCGAGAGGTCCATGTCGACGTGAACAACCACTACGAGGGATCAGCGCCGAAGTCGATAGAAAGACTGAAAGGCTTTTTATTGACCTAGAAATTTCCTGTAGATCCTGTCCAGCCTGGTATCGCGTTGGGTATTCCTTGCCTGCTGCAGGTTCTTATGGCTTGTGCGCATGACGGCGCGCGCGGCGGAAAAGAATCCCAGCGAAAGTAAATAAGACAATGAAGATGCCATTGAGTCCTAGAAGCTCGGCTGGCGGGCTCCATGGCATGCCGGCCTTGAGCAGTATTGCTATGATCGCTATAACCGCCTGGGCGAGGGCCATGGTAAAGAGAGTGAGAGCCATTCCAACGGGCTTCCTGCGGCTTAGGATTGTCCCGACGAGCCCTATTGCCACCACCCCGGCGTAGACAAGGTTTGTTGGATTGCCATCCTCACCGATGATGCCTATACCGAGACTCATCCAGATGAGGAGCAATACTCCGAAAACGCTTATCGCGATGGCTGCTTTATACATACAGTCTCAATTCCCGTGAATCCAGAAAATCTTGGTATTGTGTCGACTTTGATCAAGTAAAAATAAAGCCGAGACCGGGAATCGAACCCGGTACCTGCGCATTACGAGTGCGCCGCTCTGCCTGGTGAGCTATCTCGGCTCGTTTCGGAAGGACTATAGCAGGTCGGGGCGCTAAGAATCAAGCGTTGAGGGTTCCTCGTCGGGAACTGGGGATTCGGGTTTTGTAAATTTGGGAGGATTTCTGTAGGTTGTTTTGATGAGATAATAATAGTCGTTGCCGGGACCATAGTAGCCCTCGATGTGGCCGATGATCTTGTAGCCGCCTTCCTTGAGGGTTTCAGTGCCGATGTTGTCCAGTTTGAGACCGGAGCTTTCCAGCCTTATGACTGCATAAGAATTTTCTCGCAACAGCTCTTCATCCAAAAGCTGGAGAAGGTGCCGTCCGCCTTCTGTGGAGCGGTAGTCCCTGTCGACGACGAGGTAGCGGATATCAAAGGTGGACTGTCTTCCGCTAATTCGGCTGATGATGGCGTAGGCGACGAGGGTTTTACCGTCCCGGAGCTCCAGCACCTTGTAAGGATCGCCTGGCGAGAGCTTCCAGGAGAGAAGCGTTTCGTGCAGCAGATCTATTTCGACAGCCTTGAAGACCCCAGTCCGGCTGGCTGTCTTTTCGAATTCCTGGCTATCGATATGCTCTTGCATTATAGATCCTTACAACAAGTATGTTCACCGAGGGCAACAAAGCAAGCTTCGTCAAAGTGTTTTTTTGCTGCCCGAATTCGCAGGATTGTCATACAACTATACAAGAGGTTTGTCAGTCTGTAAAGAAAAATCCCTTGAGCGCTACTATTCGGCCCATAGGGCAAGTAAATGGATGGCGCTCTGCACAGCCAGGGACATTTCTGCCACCGATGCCCATTCGTGTTTGGAGTGGTAGTTGTAGCCTCCGGTGAACACATTAGGAGTGGGTATGCCCATTTCAGTGAGCCTGGATCCGTCTGTGCCTCCCCGTATGGGTTTGCTGACAGGTTCGGCTCCCGCCATGCGAATCGCGTGGTCCAGTTTTTCCAGAACAGCGGGATTCTGGTCCAGTTTTTCCTTCATATTGAGGTATTGCTTTTTGATTTCCAGGTTTACTTTCCCCATTGGAAACTGGGCTTCCACGGCGGAGGCAAAGGTTTTAACCGCTTCGATACGCCGTTCCATGCCCTGGGTTGTGAAATCCCGCAGGAAAATCTCAACGCTGGCTTTTTCCATGGAGCCCTGAATTTCTATAGGGCAGAAATAGCCGTACCAATTGTCGGTGGACTCAGGGCTTTCCGAACGTGGCAGCATGGAGACAAAGTGACAGGCCATGGCGGTTGCGTTGGCGAGCTTGCCTCTGGCCGCGCCGATATGGATGACCTTACCCGTGAATTCCGCCCGCACCTGATAGGCGGTAAAGCATTCGGCCTCGATTTCCGCAGCCTTGCCTCCATCGAAGGTATAACAGGCACTGGCCTTGGCCTTGGCCAGGGGAAAGAGATTCATGCCCTTGCCGGTTTCCTCGTCGGGCGTAAAGTAGATTTCAATTGGGCCGTGTCTGGCTTCGGGATGGGTGAGCACCCATTCGATGGTGGTCATGATTTCGGCCAAGCCAGCCTTATCGTCGGCGCCCAAGAGGGTTTTGCCATCGGTGACTATCAGGGAGTCGCCCTCGTGCTCGGCCAGGTCGGGGTAATCGCTGGGCTTGAGGAATTCTCCGGGCGAGAGTTCGATGGGCTTACCGTTATAGTGTTCGACAAGTTTGGGACGCACATCGGAGCCGGGCACGTCGCTGGCCGTATCCATGTGTGCCATGAGGCCTACGACTGGCTTGTGTTCGAGCCCCTTGGTGGCTGGAATTCTCGCGATGATATAACAATGCTCGTCCAGACTCAGGTCTTGGATACCCAGGGCTTTCAATTCATCCATTAATAACCGAGCCAGGTTCCATTGTGTTTTTGTGGAGGGGATTTCTTCGATATGTCTGTCGCTTTGGGTATCCATGCGCGCATAACGAAGGAATCTCTCGGTCATGGCGGATACGTAGGGCTTGGACAACAACTGATTATACTTGCTCATAGTGAATGAAGTATGCCAATAAACGGCATTCGGCGCAACCGAGGGCCGGCGTTACTTGCCGGAAACGCTTTTTCGGGCATATCATCCTTGTATATGAGCACAAAATTCCCAATACCTCTCTATCCCGAATTCGCCCCCATATCTCTATCCATGAAACCCGATATGTATCCGGCTTTGAACTTGATAAAGGATGGCATTTCGGAGTTTACCTTCGCAAACCTCTACCTTTTCAGGCATATCTATGAGTATGAAGTATCCAGAATAGCCGATGCCGGCCTTATCGTATCCGGGAAGAAGGAGGGCAAACGGTTTTTCTATCTGCCATGTTGTTTTCCAAACAGGGAAATATTCGACCACCTCATGGCAAGCCATGATTACATGAAAAATATGTCGGAAAGCCAGGCGCTGCTTTATCGAATTGATTTGGAAGCTCGGGGCTTTTCGGTAGTGGAGGATAGGGACAACTTCGATTATCTCTACCTTCGTCACGATCTGGCCGAGTTGAGCGGCAGGGAATATCACAAGAAGCGCAACCTGGTGAATGGGTTTATAAACTCCTTTGAGTGTATTCAGCGGCCGCTCACCGAGCACAGGATCAAGGATGCAATAGCGGTGCTGGAGGAATGGAGGGCAGCCAAGGGTTACGACGGGGATTACAAATCAGCGGTTGAAGGTTTGGAACTCTTCAGGGATTTGGGAATGAGGGGAGCTGTCTATTACATCGAGGAAGCACCAGTGGGCTGGTGTCTCGGAGAGCCCTTGTCCAAGGGGTCGATGTTCGCGATCCATTTCGAAAAGGCCTGCGACAGGTTTAAGGGTATTTACCAGTTCATGAATCAGGCCTTTGCCCAATCCCTACCCAGGTACTTTAAATTGATCAACAGGGAACAGGACCTGGGCAACGAGGGTTTGCGTCAAGCCAAGATGACCTATAGGCCTTCAGGCTTCGTAAAAAAATACCGGGTGGTCCATGCCAAGGCCGAAAGCAGGGCGCCTATCCTCGCGTCCATCGATACGCCGGCGGACTGCGGTCCGGGAACGGTGCATGGCTGTTGATTTTCTTACGCTCACCAGCGGTGGGCACGCTGTAGCCTTGGGCTTGCGGGAGCGGTTAGCCGCGGAACTCGGGCTTTCGGTGGGAGATACTCTCAAGAGGGAAACCTGCTGTCTTAGCCTTTTGGCTGGGGCTGGAACTCGCTGGAAAAGAACTCTGGAAGAAGCCAAGCAAGGTAAGATCCCTGCCCTGGATTCGGAAACCCTGAGCCTTGCCCGTGAGTTTTCTTTGGACTGGCCCCGAGGCCTTTTTCCTGTCCGCAATTATATTGGAGATATAGGCGGGCGCATTCCCATGGCGGCCTACGCGATCGACGCATTTAAGCGGCTGGGGAATCTCTGCATTGTCATACGAGGTTGGGAAGAGGAAATACGGCAGCAAATCCTCTCCCCTCTAGATATTCAGCAAAACAAGGTCAGGTTTCTGGGCCAGTGCTTGGGTCCCTTGGGCAAGCCCCTGGGCCATGGAGATGCGGTATACCAGGCGATGGGGTTATGGCGCAGATATAAATACTTGATTGTCAATTTTGCTGGCGATGCCAATTCGCCGTTCACTGCCTTGCTGGGTCTTCGATGCATGCAAGCGCTGGAAAACCAGGGTCTTGAGCTAGGACTTTTACTGCCAGCCGCGCCGGTGCAAAATCCTGCCTATCCAATTTATCTGGATGCCCAGGGAATTCCGCGGTCTTTAGGGCATGCCAAGTTGAAGGGGCAGAGCGCGGCCGGCGAATCCGGCTCTTTTTCCGTAAACACATCCAATATCGGGTATACTAATGTGGGTATCCGGGTGTACCGAACAGATTTATTGGCCGCCGCGATGGAAGAAATGCGGGCTTTGTACTGGAAAGAGGGTTGGGGCTATGCGATACCGGGGAACGACCCCGCCCAGCGGGAATTCGCCCTGGACAATGTGGAAGAGCATATGGCCCGGCGCGGACAGGCTAGAATTTTTGCCGCAGCTAGGCCCGAAGAGTTGACTCCCGCCAAGAGTTTTGATGAAATCAACAATTTTGAAAAAGCGGTAAAGGCTGTCAGGATGGAGTGGGACGGATTAACCGCCCGATCCAAGTAAGGCTCGTAGGACCGGACCTGCTATCGCGTTGAGCGCCCCTGAGCCTAGTATAGCCCACAGCGCGTTTATTTTGGTAAAAGCGGCTAACGCGAAAGCTCCTATTGCCATCGCTATAAGCACAGGATCGCCGGAATCTGGTTTTAAGGCCCAGAGCGCCATGAGCATCATGGCGATGCTTCCTGTTTTCAATGATTCGTTGAGCGCTGAAGCGCGCAACTTCAAGAATCGCGACAAATAGGTGGCCGTCAGTATAGCTAGAACCGGAAAAGCGACTACTGAGAGCGTGGCGGCCAAGGCCGTAAAAAAGCCTCCATGTTCCCAGCCTATCATCGTAGCAGCGTTGAGCGCTATTGGACCAGGGGTGGACTGGGCTACGGCGATGAGAGAGAGGAATCCCTGTTCGCTGATCCAGCGGGGCACTACCTCGTTGCGGATTATACCGACGATGGACCAGCCTCCGCCGAAGGAGACTATTCCGATCTTGAAAAAGGTCCAGATTATTTCGAGGATTTGCATAATCCCTCGATGCAATAGAAGGTGATTATTGCCGCGAGAAGCAAGGGCAGGCTGAAGCGGGGCAAGAGGACGAGTACCACGGCGAGAACTGCGGTTTCGACGATTCTGGGGATGTTCCAGGATCGTTTGGCGGCGTTTTTCCAGATCATGGCCGCGATAAGGCCGGGCACGACCGCACCGGCGCCATCCAAGAAGCGTCTGACGGCGGGCAGGGATCCGTAGCGCTGGATCAGGCCGCTTACGAGGATGAGCGCGAGGAAGGGTGGCAGCACGACACCGAAAAAGGCAGCTGGAAGACCTTTAGGCCCAAAGAACTTCATAGCGACAAGTATGGCGCTGTTTAACGCCATGGGTCCTGGAAAGGCCTGGGCTCGGGCAAAGAGATCGTAGAATTCATCTTCTCCCATCCAACCTTTTTTTTCAAGACTGGCGGCCATGACAGGAACAATTACGTAGCCTCCGCCTAGGGTTATGGCATTGATTTTAGCCAAGAGAGTAAATAATCCCCACAGGGTTGGAGGACTTGAATTTTGTCGTACTGTCTTTTCCATGTTAACGATCCAGGTCGAGTATAACAGGTTCGGGGCCTAGGGTTTCAAGCGCTTCGCGCGTGGTTTCCTCATCAGTCTCAGAGCTCAGGGCGGCCTTTTTAGCGAGGGACAGCAGAGCTTCTTCAGACATAGGATTTTCCAGCCATTGAATCTGGCCGCTTTTAAGCCAGTACAGGCATGCCCGGGCTTTCTTCCGGCCCGATAGTTCAAAAGCCGCTCTGCGATATATATCCAACTGCACCCTATAGTCATTCGCAGCTTGAACTTCGTCGGTCTTGAAATCGATAACTATAGATTCTTCTTCCGTTTCGGCCAGAAGGTCCATGCGGCCTTCCACGATGTAGTTGCCCAGGAAATGGAGAAAGGCGGTTTCGCTGCGCATCCGTAGGGCTTTTGCTTTCAGTTCGCTCCAGAATGGGGAAACGAAGAAGTTTTCCGCGAGGAGGGAGGCTTCTCTCATCGCGGATTTCAGGGCAACAGGTCCGAAATCCCTTGCCAGTCCGAGGGGAGGAGAGTAAGAGTCCAGGGAGCCCTGACGTATTCCGTGATCCAGGAGGCTGTGGCACAGGGTTCCAAAGGCTTCTGGAGGAATTCTTGACTGTTGGACTTGCCTACCTTGATCCACCTCAAATCGGTCTTGCTCCGACCCCTGCATCCTATCCTCGGGGCTCGCATCCATAGACGGGATAGGGAGGTCCCTGGCGGCTTTATTGATTTCGCTGACGCTCAGTCGCCTGCGGGGACAGGGTTTTTCCAGGGGTAAAAGGTTTTGGTATGCCGCCCTGAACTGCTCCAGAGTAGAGCTTTCTGGTCTTGTCTTCTCGGTTTCGGCATTCAGTATGGCGCGGCGGGGGAGATTGACCGATTCCAGGCGGCCAGGGCAGGCATCTTTTTCACCGGTAGACGAATCTTGGATCGCGAGGTGGCGCTCCAGGTAGAATTGGAAGGATTTTCCCTTGGAATCCTGTTGTTTGCGTTTTTTCCCAAAGAAAAAAAGGTGATCCTCGGCCCTGGTGCAGGCCACGTAGAGGAGTCGCTTGATTTCGGCTATCTCCATTGCCTCCGCCTGAGCCTTACCCAGTTCGTAGAGAACATTCCTGGCCTTCGCCTTGGGATCGTCGAAGGCTTTGACGTCAAGAGCTATTCCTTCGGGCAGGGCTTGCCAAAGCTTCTGGTTTCTGCCCGTCCTTCCGGCATTATCCACCCAGGGTATGATGACGATGGGAAACTGGAGCCCCTTGGCCTTAT
>CAZHSK010000002.1:9754-41753 GCA_964535235.1 uncultured Treponema sp.
GATGCGGGCGAAGGGGATATGTGCAGCCTCGCACCAGAGCATCCCCTGCCTGCGGTGATCGGTGGTGATCTCCCAGTTGCAGAAGGGAACAATGACCGCCTTGAACTCCAGTCCCTTAGCCTTATGGATGGTGAGGATTTTTACTCCACCCCGGTTTCTTCTGGGTACCTGTTCCAGTTCGGGGCCTGCTTTCTCGCCTCGTATTGCCGGTCCTATCTTGGCCAGGAAGGCCGAAAGGGTTTGACCATCCTTGTCGATTTGGGCTGCCAAGTGGAAGAGGTAGTCGAAGTGTTCCAGAAAGGCATGGGCGTCGGGCCGTGAAAGAATGTCCAGGCGCAATCCTGCTTTGTGCCATATATGCTCCACTAGTTCGGCAGTGGACATCTTGTACATAGCGCCGCGCAGTTCGGCAAAGAATGCTCTGGCTCTTTCCAGGAGGGCTGCGTCTCTGACGCTGGGGTTAGGGATGCTGAATGCCTCTTTCGGGTTAGTGATGAGTTCCAGAAATGTTGCCTGGGAAAACCTGGCAAGGGGGCAGCGCAGGACCGCGGCGTAGGCCGCTATGTCGCCCGGATTAATGGCGTACTGTAAAATCGAATAGATATCGTTGGCCGGGGATTCGTTGTACAGGCCCCGCAGGTTCTCGGCGTCATAAGGTATTCCCGCAAGACGCAGATATTTTTCCAGCTTCTGCTGCTGGGTGGTGGTACGGAGGAGAATGGCGAAATCCTCGTATCCGGAGGGTTTAGTTCCGCTGTCCTTCCCGGTTACGCCGCGTACTTTCAGTACTGCCCGGGAGCTTTTGATAAAGTCGGCGATCTCGAAAGCGAGCCTGTCGTCATCGTTTTCTATGCCTAGGGCTGTTGTCTCTTCGTCCTCATCATTCTCGCCGGGGGAGTCGAGCCGAAAGTAGCGCAGGGATGAATGCGGAAAGACAGGGTCGGTAGAATCTATGCTCGGAGCCTTCATGTCCAAGAATTCCGCCTCGAAGGCTTCAAGGTCTGGATCTACCGGACTCTCAGGATCCCGGGGTTTTTCCAGAATATTCGAGAAAAAGTTGTTGAAAAATGCCAGCAATTCGCTACTGCTGCGGTAATTATAGGGCAGGCGGAGGCTGCGGCCCTCTTTGGCAGGCGTTGCATAGTCGCGATCCGCAGCGGCTGTGCTCATCTCTAGGGCCAGGCGCTTGAAGACCCTGACATCCGCACCCCTAAAGCGATAGATCGATTGTTTTTCATCCCCTACAAAAAAGAGTTTACCTTCCTCCAGATCGGCCGGCTCGGGCACGGATTCTGAGGTTTTATCTATTTTCTCAGCCAAGAGGTAAAGGAGATCTCTCTGGATTTTATTGTTGTCCTGAAATTCATCGATCATTATGCTCGTGATGCGATTTTTCCAGTATGCGCGTATATCCTTGCGCCTGATGAGAGAGGCGACTGCGCAGAGCCCTAGATCCTTGAAATCGAGAATATTGGCCTTTCTCTTGGCTTTGGCCAGAATCTGGGCATACTCGTCCAGCCTGTCCAGGAGGGCGCAATGAGAGGGAAACAACGCTTCGTAGGCCAGGAGGGAAAGGAGGGTTTTGGCTTCATCGCGGGAAGCCGAGGCACGTTTTTTTATCTCTGTTTCCGTTTCGCCCTTGGAATAGGCGCGAAGCCCCAGGCCGGCAAATCCTAGCAAGGGTACCTGTAGGCTTTTAAGCGCTGATGTTTGGACTGGGTCGCCGGAGAAGTAAAGGGAAGTGCCCTGTTTCAAGAGCATTTCCCATGCCGTGGCGAAGCGTTGTGCGACATCGATGGCGGCCTGGCAGTCCTTTCTGGGCTCTGGGATTTCCCGGCCCAATTCCAGGATTTGAGCGCCAAAATCGGCGAGACGACCTAAACCTTCGCTGGCCTTTTCGGCTGCCAGATTCCCCAGGCTTTGTGCCATGACCGAGAAAAGAGGTTTCTGCAATGCCTCCGGCGAGACGATAACCATGCCCAGATCTTTGAAGAGATAGGCCGCTGTGTCGTCCAGGGAAAAAGAGGCAAGCAGTTCCTTAAACCCCGCCTTGTCCCGGTTGGACAGTATGTAGCGGTACGCGATGGCGAGCGCCATGTCTTCACAGCGACCTTCGTCCACGGTGAATTCCGGTGTGTAGCCGAAATCCCGGGCTGTCTGGCGCAGTATCTCCGTGCAAAAGGAATCGAGAGTGGTTATGTGGGCATTCTGATAGTCCGCCAGCTGTTCGGCCGCCCTGGGCGAGGTCTCGGCCGCGAGGACGGAATAAATGCGTTCATACATCTCCGCCGATGCTTTTCTGGTAAAGGTAAGGGCCAGAATGGAGCGCAGGGGTAGTTGCCTGTCCAGCACCAGATGCGCGAAGCGCGATGCCAGGACCGTTGTCTTGCCGGCTCCGGCGCCTGCGGTGACGACGGTGCTCTGAAGGCTTTTTACAGCCTCCTGTTGCGCTTCATCCAGGCGGGCGAGATACGATGCTTTTCCCGTTTCTGTCATACGCGCTCCGATGAAAAGTGAGCCCGGCAGACGGCTTTGGCGTGACAGTCGCGGCAGGCATCCTTGGAAGGCTTGATTTCGAGAAAGCGGGCGGCAGATATTTTTTCCGAGGCTTCTGCAAGCGCTTTCCGGAAGGCCTGTATTTCGGGTTCGAAGGCGGCTCTATCAGCTTTGTCGCCCCCAGGGCCGAATACGATCACGGCCTTGTCTTCGTCGATGGACCAGTAGAGTGCCTTTTCCATGTGGACGTTCTCTGATTCCAGCATGACAGTGTAGGCTGTTATCTGGAAATCCTTGAGGAGTCCCGATTCGTCGGCTAAAAATTCCTTTTTTGTGGGACAGCGTCGGCGCTTGTAGTCCACCAAGGCCGTTTCCATGTGTGGAATCTCGGCTCTTTCCTGGCCTGGATGGCTGCGGTATGAAATCCTGTCGGCCCTTCCGTCGAGCCGAATGCCCAGAGATGGCTCATCCATGGAAAGCCTGCGTTCGAATTCGTTTTCCACCCATCCTTCGGAAACGAAGTCGGGTTCGTAGGCGAGAATTCTGGCAATCCTGTCATGTATTCTGGGGTAGGAGCTCTCCAGATGTACCGTGAGGGAGGGGCCGTTTTTCCGGGCTACCCTGGCCAAGGCCATCGCAAAGGCTCGTTCAATTGCCTCTTCTCCTGAGGTGCTTTCCAAAGAAGGTTTTTCGCCTCTTGAGCGAGCTTCCAGGAGAATCCTAATCATGTCATGCAGAAGTGAGCCCTCGGCCAGGAGGTACTGATCGCCGCCAGCCTGGTCGAAATCGGGAATGCCCGAGGAGAGCCAACGGAAGGGACAGAGGCTCAGGAATTGCAGACCGCGGGGGTTGAGCTTGATAAGGGGTTCGGCGTTGAAAGCCTTGAGACGGAACAATAGGGATTGATTGGGCTTCGCTCGTGGTTCTTCCGCATCCGACTGAAGGAAGAGGGGAGGCCAGAGGAATTTCGGCCCTGCGAGCATGGTAGTGAAGAGCCCATGGCTGGCTGTATATGGGAGGAATGGCAGACTAGTCGGTAGGGTTGCGGGATTGATGCTTTTCCATGCCGCTGCCTCGCGAAGTTCCAATGTCTGGGGTATGGAGTCGGGACCCACGTTGATTTTTTGTGCCGAACTCAGGGAAAAGTAGGGATGGGCGATACTATAGCCGTTTAAGGAGCGCTGGGCATGGCAATATAGGGCTTTTGTCGTGGCAAATGAGTTGAAGAGGCTGTCCGACAGGGCAGCATCATCTCTGGGCAGGGCCAGTTCCTCGGGGGCTCGGGAGAGAATGCCCAGGGCTCCATTGGCAGAATCCTGGGAAGCTTCGAGCACGAAGTGCACGCTGGCCGATACCATTATCCCCAGATGATAGGGGTAGACGGACAGGGCTTCCGATGATTCGACGGGATTGTAAGTGCGGTGTTCCAAGGCGCACTGGAAGATTTCAAATGGACGCAGGGATTTCCAGGCTGTCAGCAGCTCCTCATCCCATGCTTCCAGTGCGCCGAGTTCGGCGAATATTCTTTCCAGGGTTCGTTCCGCATAGGAATAAAAGCGGGATTCATCCAAAAAATCATCTACAAAGCCGTGGATGGCAACGTCGAGGGTTCTGAAGGAGGATGCTCGCACTATGGCATTACAACTTTTCTTGAGCAAGCGGTAGAAGGCTGGAACTGCGCTTTCTTCCGGAGTACAGAGCTGGAGAGTATTATTCCAGATTTCCTGCATATATCCAGGATGGGCAGAAAGCTCGGGGATGGAAAAGCGTTTGGCTACGCGTTCCAGCGCGAGACAGGCCTGGGTATCCTTCCAGGGGAGGATGGAAGGGTCGAAAAGGGCTAGTAAGCTTCTCTGTGAAAAGCCCTCGGCCAAGGCCTGGGAGAGATTGCGAAACAGTCTGCCCGGAGGGGAATCGGAAAGGCTTCTTCCAAATCTGAATTTTATAGGCAGGCCCCAGGAGCGAGCGGCCTGGCTGAGGTAGGCAGCTAGGTCCTGGCTTGTGCCGGGAATGCTTATGGCTATGCCAGAGGGGGCTTGGCCTTTGTCGAGAAGTGCGCGGCAGGCGCCTAAGACGTAGTCCAGTTCATCCTTCAAGCTGGGGAACTCGAGCAGCTTTGCATCGGGACTCACTGGTTCCCAAAGTTCAAAATTCAATTCTTTTAAGCCCAGGGACAAGGCATCATCGAAACCGGGCATTAGGCTCGGATAGAAAAAAAGATAGTATTCGTCCTTCATGCCTTGCAGGGGCAGATTGCCCGATTCATATACATTGTGAGTGCGAAGATAATTCTTGTAGTGTGCCGCAAGCATGCGATAGTCTGAGGCCAAGGTTTCGTCGAAGGCGAGGTTGCCTGTGGCGGCTCTGGCCTGGAGACGGGCTTCGGCGGTATCCAGGAAGGGTGCGCTGGCGGCCAGGTTCCAAACCAGGGCAGGCGCAGGCTCGCTTCCCTGGGCTCCGAGGCGCTGAAGAAAGGGGTTTTTACCGTCTTTCTCCAGAACATTAGTCGCCCAGAGTAGCCTGAAGTGTAAATCCGCTTCTCTCGCCTCCGAGCCCTGGTTTTTAATTCTCGCTTTTTCTAAAAATCTGTCCCAGCCCAGGAACCTGTCGAGGTTTATGCTTCGAAAGCCTGAGAATTCCAGAGCCGCTTCGGCCCAGGAGTCCGCTGCGATTTGAGTGGGGAATACGAAGATGAGACCGGGGTTCCGGAGCCCGACGCTCAGCTTCTGCGCGACCGGACTGTCCCCGGATTTACCGGGTATGAGGAGTTCACTTGTCATCATCGTGGATGCTGGCGAGGAGTCCCTCCATCAAATAACCACTGGACGCTGCGGCTTTTCTGGCTATGTCCCTGATTTCGAAGGCCTTGAGGCTGGAGAGTTCCTGGATGAGCGCCAGATCGGTTTGTCTGTCTTTCCTGGTCTCGGACAATTCCAGCGCAGCCTCTATGAGGGCAAAGCAGGGCCATAGTTCCAGCAAGGCTTCGAATCGTTCCTTATTAAAATAATCTTTGCCTTCCCAGCGGTTTACTCCAATAGCCTCACGGCCTTCGTGGTCGCCGCCGGCCCAGAGAATGAGTTCGGCGGTTCTGTCCTTGGCCGATTGGAGGGAAAGGGGAGCTTCCTCCCCTCTTCGGAGGGCTGGTGCAAAGCGTGTATCCCTGGGGCGGGTTGCGAAGGCGAACACTATCGAGTGCAATGCCTGGGCATCGAGTTTTTCCAGTATTTCTATTACCTGAACTGCATACTTCGATTCCTGATCGGCCTTGGCAAGACCAGGAGCTTCCTGCCTGCGGTCGGCGGCCAGAGGAAGGTGTTGCGTAAGCTTTTTCCTTACCAGAAATTTTTCAAGGATATAACGCAGCTCTTCGGTTTTGTTGGCTCCCGGGTTCATGGTGGAAAGCCCTGCCAGGAAGATAAAGTCCAGGCAGGATCCAAGCGCCTGGGTTGAAGAGAGTATGGCTTTGAACCGGGAGAGAATGAGGGCTGTCCTTTCATCGAATGAATCACCGGGGTTGCCCAGCCCTGCTACTGCGCCAAGGAGGCGGACTCCCTTTTCGATAACCCTGCGTCCTTGCATGGCCGCTTCTATGCCCAGCTCGTTGCCCCCATCTTCGGCTATCGCCAAGGCCAGCTTGGAGAGGAAATGCTCGGCCTCGCTGCCCAAGCGCTCGGCCAGGGTTTCTAGCGCCGTGGCTCCAGAGCAGGGAGTGAGCGTGGAAATACTAGCCCCGGTTCGCCGCAGGGCTGCTATGGTCGCGTCCAGAGTTCTGTAGAGTTCGGGCCGGGTAGCTTCTTCTACTGCGGCATCGAGGTCGGGGGTGCCTCTTCCCATAAGGCTGGTCCAGAGTCTTTCGTACACGCCATCGAGGTCGTGAATCCTGGCGAATTCGCCAAAGACGAGGGATTGGTAGCCCTGGAGTTCCACTCTCCAGCCGGAAGTGGCCAAATCGGAACAGCGGTAGATAAACCAGAGGCCGGAGCGCTGTTCCTTGGCGGCCAGGTAGTTATGAGGTTCCTGATCCAAGTCCAGGGCGTGAATGAGGGATTTGCGGTGCAGTCTGGCCAGGCCTGAGGGATCCCTTTCGTTGAAGGCGCAGGAAGAGAGCACGCTGCCTGAGCTTCGTTGCCAACAGTTATTATAGAAAACGAGGACCTTGTCTTTGCCCAGCCCGTTGGAATAGGCGAAGACATTTTCGTCCACATGGCCTGAATCGGCAATGAAGTCGAAGAGGAAGAACTGCGCAACCCCTGCAAATATCCTGCGGCGTCGCAGTAGAGGAAAGATTTCTCTTTCATGGCGTTCCACGATGGCGATGTCGGGCTTTTCATCCCTGTAAGCCCGGCGGTACTCCATACCGTATTTTTCCGTCAGTCCTTCCACCTGACCATGGCCGAACATGGGCAGTCCGGGCATGGTGGCCATCATGGTGCAGACACCGAAGTACTTATCTCCGCTACCGAACTGAGCTACCGCGGTTTCCTCGTCGGGATTACTCATGAAATTGACAAAACGCTTGAGTATTTCCTTGTCGAATTCCTGGGTATTTTTGAGGGTAAGCCTGTAGAGTGAGTTCTTTTCCTCTTTGAGCATGTTCATGAAGGCCGAGTTGTAGACTCTGTGCATGCCCAGGGTGCGGGTAAAGTAACCCTCCATCATCCAGAAGGCTTCGGCCAGAAGAAGGGTGTCTGGCGCTTTTTCCGCGCACTCGTCCACCACCTCTCTCCAGAACTCGGCGGGCATGGCCTGCTGAAAATCGTCTTCGTGGAGGGCATGCTCCGCCCGGGATGGCACGGCTCCTCCCGAGCCGGGCGCCGGATACCAGAGCCGCCGTATGTGCTGCCTGGCCAGAACCATGGCCGCGTCAAAGCGGATGATGGAAAAATGCCTGGCCACGTGGAGAATTCTCTCCCTCACCGCGGCCCTTGCCTCTGGGTTTAGGAAGTCTATCTGGGCGGTGTCGTTCCAGGCCATGCCCGTGCCATCGTTGCCGTGGTAAATGTACCGTACTCGCCCGGTTTTTCTGTCCAGCCGCTTGAAGACCACGGCCGCGTCCGTTCTGGAATAGTAATGATCCTCAATCCAAAGGCCGATGGAGGGATCTTCGGATAGGTCTGGGCCGTTGAAGCTGTAATTGGGGAAGGGGCAGCGGTCGGTGCCGATAAAGAGATCAGGCCTGTGGCGGACCCAGTCGGAATCCAGGCCTGTATGGTTGGGTACCATGTCTGCGGCCAGGCGAATGCCTCTCCATAGGCAGCGTTCCCTGAGCCTGTCCAGGGCGTCCCAACCGCCCAGCTCGGAGGCTATTTCGTAGTCGAATAGAGAGTAAGCGGAGGCTGCCGCTTCAGGATTGCCGCAGTAGCGTTTGATTTTTTCGCTGGCGGGGCTTCGCTGCCAGATACCAATGAGCCAGAGGCCGTTGATGCCCCTGGACGCGATGATATCAAGCTCCGCATCGGGGATTTCATCCAGGTGTCGGATGGGATATCCGTAATGGACCGATAGCTGGTGAAGCCATACCAGGGCATTTTTTGCCAGGAGTACCAGGGAGGGCATCCAGTCCCTGTCCTGGGTGAATTTTTCGTATTCTTCCCTAGAGAAGACATAGCTGTAGGCCTTGGCCGGTCCAGGGCCGGGAGGGAAGTAGGGTCGTTCTTCCTCGGCTATGAGGTCCAACCCAGACAGTATTTTGCTCCCTATGGTGCTGAATTGGGCGCCCCAATGTTCTTTTATCCAAAGCAGCTGGGCTTCCAGCGATTCGGGCGCTGCCTTGGCGGGCATTCTGAGCAATTCGAGCAGGGTTGTTTCTTCGCCGGAGGGACCGAAGGCGGGCATGTCGAGGCTTTTTTTGTCCAGGGCCGCGAAAACCTTGGTGTACAAGGTTTTCGCGGCCAGGCTGGCCGGGATGTGTTCGCCATGGCGAATGCCGTCATCGAAGAGAAAGCGGAATGGAGCGAAGGCGGGGTTTTCGTTGGCCAGCCTGAGGAGGATCATCTCTTCGAAGGCAATTTCCCTGTTGCTAACGGGCTGACCTTCACCATCTGGAGGCGTAAGAGCTGCGAGCCATATACCGGGTTTTTCTTTACCCTCATACACCGCCCTGGGAGGAAACTGAGTACAAAATTCCTCCAGAAGATTGGCAAGTGCTTCGGGTCCTACATTCTCCAGAGCGGCATTATAGAGCTTGTTGAGGGCTTCGTTGTCTATACGCTCTCTGTAGAGCCTGAGCACCATATGGAGAATTTCATCCACCAGGCCAAGGGCGTTCAGCTTGCCTGCGCTGACATGGCTGGTTTCCTGGTCTCTTACCTTGCCTAGTTTTCTCAAAGCCTCGGCCAGCTCCCTGGCTGTGGTAAAGTCGGGAATGATCAGATTGCCTGAACTCATGAAAAGGGCAGAGTCTATTCCTGCGGCTTTTCGCAGGGATTCATGGATATGAAACTCCAGGATCCTGTCGCCTGAAGCTGCAGGGCGTCTGAAGTTTTCCATTCTTTTCAACCTGCAGACAAGACCTTTTCCGCTCATGATGCTCATGGTTTCACTATAGCTTCACAAGCCTCAAGGCACAAGCTGAATCCGCGCTACACAAGAGCCTATGGAGCCTGATATACTTACAGAGCAACAGCGGAGGTAAAATTGTCTATCTATGTAGAGCACGATAAACGCAGAGAGGAAATACTGGACAAGGCCCTGGATGTGTTTGTGGAAGAGGGCTACAAGGATACGACCTTTCAGAAGATCGCCGAGCGCTGCGGGATCACGAGAACTATCCTCTACCTGTATTTTTCAAACAAGCGGGAAATCTTTTCGGCCAGCATTAAGCGGTTGATGGGAAGGGTTGAAGGCAGGATACGAGAAATCGCTGGGGATGAAGAGATGAGGAGCGTGGACAAGCTCATTGCCATTGGAGCGATGGTGGTAGGGGAGTGCTCAGAAGAGTCCAGGCTTCTTTCGGTGATTCTGGATTACTTACTCAAGCTCAAGCTCTCTGGCGGCGATCCGGATGAGAGGGTGCGGCGCAGAACGATACGGATGCGCCATATCCTGGCTCTCATCATTATAGAAGGCAAGGAAAGGGGTGAGTTCTCTCCTAGGATATCCGGTAAGGCGATGAGCGAACTCTTCTATGCCCTCATAGAATCTGCAGTATTTAGGATTACCGTCCTTGGCAAGAAAGATGTCACAGCCCTCCAGGAATCCATGAAGCTTCTGGCCATGAGCATATTACGCGAATCTGGAGAATCGTTATCCCGAGATTGAGATCTGGGAACCTGGTAAATCTTTACTGAAGAGGGGCTGTCGCCTGCTCCAGCATTCCCATCCTGATTTTTGCGATCATGGAAGCCTTGGCTACTACCTTGGCGGTGAATAGGCTTTCGATGTTCTTTTCGTAGTTCAATATCTTGGAGATATAGTCCAGGGTTTTTACCGGGGCGCCCTTCTGGGTAACCCGCGTCCGGCCTGCGTTGTACATAGCCAGGGCGGACACTTCATTTCCCGAAATATCCAGTATATGCCTGAAGTATTTCATGCCTTCCTTGGCATTCCGCGCAGGATCGAATACTTCGGTATCCGACAAATCGGGGAAGGTGAGGGAGTTGAGCTGGAAGAGGCCTCTATCAACGCTGGATACGTTTTCGTTGAGGGCATAGGGGTCGAAGCGGCTTTCAGCATATGCGATGGCGAAGGCCAGGCTAGCTGGCACTTTGTGGTGGACAGCATTGTCCAGTATGGCGACAGCCACATTCCTGGACTTTGTGATGGAGCTGAAAAAATCGACGACGCTTCGTTTTGTTTGGTTGTTTTTGTAGTACGCGGCGATAGTGTCTATGTCGTTGTTGTCGTCGATGCTGGCTGGTACTTTTTCTGAATTGGTAACGAGCGAAAGGATGTCGCTTTCAAGCTCAAGATCTGATGCGGGGGAGGCTTTGCAGGCTGCGAGGCAGAGCATCGCAGCCAAGGCTAAAAACACCGCTCCCTTGGCTTTTAACGTTTTATATTTGGCTTCAGGCAACAATTACTCCTTCCTGGGATGGGGCTAGCCTACCCTTTTCCAGGCTAACGCCATTTTCAAGGAATGCAGGGACTTGGTCAAGGGGTGGAGATAAAGCTGGATAATTCCATATCGTAGAAAGAAAATTACGTTATCCCTTGGCGAGCATCCGAGCAGGCTGCCCATACGCAAACAGGGGAAAGCCATCTCAAACCCTGGGTCAAAGACTTTGTCACCCTTAACAAATGAGTTAAAAGATCCCATAATGACTTTCTATGAATGATGAATCTATCCGGGTGATCGTGACCGGTGGAACCTTCGATAAGCATTACGATGAAATACGGGGCGAACTTACGTTTAGGGAAAGCCATATGCCGGAAATACTCGCGAAGGCCAGGGTTAGGGTGCCTGTGGTGCTGGAGATGAACCAGCTCATCGACAGTCTCCAGATGCAGGACGAAAACAGGATGGCTGTTCTCGTATCGTGTAAAAGCGCTCCGGAACGCCGAATTTTGATAACCCATGGTACCGATACTATGACAGCCACGGCCTCACTTCTGGGTCGGGCTCGGCTGGAAAAAACCATCGTGCTGACAGGCGCGATGGTGCCTTACAAGATTCAGGATTCCGATGCGCTCTTCAATTTCGGCACTGCTTTTTCTGCAGTCCAGCTACTGCCCTTTGGGGTGTATATCGCCATGAACGGCAGAATTTTTTCCTGGGACAGGGTGAGGAAGAACAAGGATCTGGGCGAGTTCGAATTTATGGAAGACCGCTGATGGCCAGGCCTAAGGATTCGGACAAGCGACAACTCATCCTGGCCATAGCCAAGCGGATCTTTGCCGAAAGAGGCTTCGAGCGCAGTTCCATGGCGGTCCTGGCTCGAAGAATCGGAATTCCTGTGGGAAGCCTCTACACGTACTTTCCTTCCAAGGAAGCTTTGCTGATTACTATTATAGAAGAAGGCTGGAACGAATTCGCGGCATATCTGGAGGCGGGACTTTCCAATCCTTTGCCCGGAATGTCTAAGCTCGCTTTCTTGGTCCGCAAAGCCCTTCCAGCGCTTTTCAAGGACATGGATCTCATTGCAATTCTTTTAAGCCAGGCGAGCGGCGCCACTAAGCTCAAGGAAAAGCTGGATTATTTGGCTTCCTTGATCGCATCGATTATTGGGGAATGCGTGCGTGAGGATGGGGGAGAACCCAAAACTGCTATTCCCGAGCTGGAAGCAGGGCTTTTGGTCATGCTCCTGGGCAGCCTGGAATCCTTAAGGCTGAGCAGGCGATTGGAAATGGGCCTAGGCGCTGACGAGATTATCGCTTTTCTTGTTTCGATAGTCGAAGCAAGCCTTGGACACGCCCTGCCCGAGGCTTGAGCCGGTTTTGCATTCGGGGGCTCTTGCGGATAAGCCAGCGCTTAACCGCAGGGGCTGCTAGGGCGGCGAAGGGCGCTATGCGCCTTGTCTCCCAGCGTACTTCCTCGTAGTAATCCTCCAGCGTTTTTCTTCTGAAATGCAGAAACTCCTCCGCCAGATCGGAATCCAAATACCAGCCGCAATGAAAGTTGGACGAGGCGAAGGCTTCGAGGGGCAGAAAGGATGAGTCGCCTAGGCCATAATAGCGGAAAATGCGGTCCAGGAAGGCCCTGAAGGATGTGCGGCAGAGCGAGCCGCCGCCGATGTTGAAGGTCCTGCCCGCGGCGAGGGGCTGCTCGGCGGCGGCGGCAAAAGCCCTGCCCGCATCTTCGGTATGCACGATCTCTAGGCGGGTTTCCGGCGGCATGGCGAAGAGTAGGGGATCGAAGGGCAGCCATTTGGCCCAGACTACGTAGGATAACCTCAGTATCACATGCTCCAGTCCGGAATTGCGTACCATCCTCTCGCACTCTACCTTGGTTTTGCTATAGATCTCGGTGGGCTGCGGCGCATCGCTTTCCTTAATCCAGAAATCCTTGAGTCTATCGCCGTAGATGGCGATACTGGAGGCCATAACCAGGCGGGGAGGCTTGGGCAAGGCCTGGCAAGCTTCTATGAGGTGTTTAGTGCCTCCCACATTTATTTCCCAGGTTTTTTCTTCATCCTTGTCGGCTGCGGGTGGGATTAGGGCTGCCAAGTGGATGACGACATCAGGGCCAGTTTCGAATAGGGCTAGGGCTTTTTGGATATCCTCAGGCTTCCGCAGGTCACCGAAAGCGATAAGGCAGTCTTTCCATGGATCTTTTATCAGCCTGCGAAGCCCTGAACTGGCCTTCGCCATGGCCGAAGGACTTTCGAGGATCCCGACCTTATTCCCTGCGGACAGTAATGCGTTTACCGTGCTCCTGCCTACGTTTCCAAACCCTCCGGTCACCAGAACATTCATGGTTAGCCTCCCAAAAAAACTGGCTCTCTCTGTCAGTATAGCTTAAATGAACAATCATTCAAGATAAGGATATCAAAATACTCATCATTTTTTCCACGATTGACCATAATCCCAGACCTACCGTACACTTCGGCCCATGATTACTATTCACGAACTGCGTAAAAAATATATCGAATATTTCAAGACCAAGAGTCATGTGGAGATAAGCGGCAAATCCCTGATTCCCGAGAACGATCCTTCGGTCTTGTTCACTACGGCGGGTATGCACCCCTTGGTACCCTATCTCTTAGGAGAGCCGCATCCTGCGGGCAAACGCCTGGTGGACTACCAAAAGTGCATTCGAACCGGTGATATCGAAGATGTGGGCGATGAGAGCCATCTTACCTTTTTTGAAATGTTAGGCAACTGGTCCTTAGGCGATTACTTTAAGGAAGAATCGATAGCTTTTTCCTGGGAGTTTTTGGTGTCGCCCCAGTGGCTTGCCCTAGATCCGGCCAAGATTTCCGTAACCGTTTTCGCAGGGGACGAGAATGCACCTCGGGACGAGGTTTCGGCCCATGCTTGGAAGAAGCTGGGTGTTCCCGATCACAAAATCGCCTACCTCCCAGCTGCGGACAACTGGTGGGCTACAGGCCCCACCGGTCCCTGCGGGCCTGACACGGAAATTTTCTACTGGACAGGCCATGGCACACCTCCCCTAGAGTCCAATAAGGGCAGTGATCCGAAGCGCTGGATGGAGATATGGAATAATGTCTTCATGGAGTTCAACCGGGTAGATGAAAAAACCCTGCGCAGACTGCCTGCACAGAATGTCGACACGGGTATGGGGCTCGAACGTACTGTCGCCATGCTCCAAGGCCGATCTTCCGTCTACGAGACAGAGGCTTTTACTCCTATTCTGGAAGCCCTGGAAAAACTTTCTGGCAAGGCGTATGGAGTTCCAGGCAACGACAAGGAACTGGACCGCAGCTTCAGGATTATCGCCGACCATGTCAGAACCGCGACCTTTATATTGGGAGACCCCAAGGCCGTCCTGCCCTCTAATGTTGGAGCCGGCTATGTGTTGCGACGTATTATTCGCAGGGCTGTGCGTCATGGAAAGAAGCTTGGCATCGAGGGAGCCTTTCTTTCCGAGCCGTCCAGGGGAATTGTCGAGAATTACTCCAAGGCCTATCCCGAGCTGATGGAGAACAGGGAGAGGATTTTTTCCGAGCTACAGCGGGAGGAGGAGAAATTCCTGGAGACCCTCCAGAAAGGCGAGCACGAGTTCGCCAAGATGCTGCCCAACCTTCTTAAAAACCCACAGCATGTGATGTCCGGTCGCCTGGCCTTCAAACTCTATGATACCTATGGATTTCCGATCGAGCTGACGGAAGAACTGGCCTCGGAAAACGGCCTAAAGGTTCATAGGGAAGAGTTCGACGATGCCTATAAGAAGCACCAGGAACTCTCCAGGGCAGGAAGCGAGCAGCTTTTCAAGGGCGGCCTGGCTGATCATTCAGAAATATCCACACGTTATCATTCGGCTACTCATCTTCTGCACAAAGCCTTACGCATTGTGTTGGGAGAACACGTCGCACAGAAGGGCAGCAACATCAATGCGGAACGGGTTCGTTTCGATTTTTCCCATCCTGCTCCCATGACAAAGGAAGAAATAACCAAGGTAGAGGCCATTGTTAACGAGCAGATTCAACGTGACCTGCCAGTCACTATGGAGATGATGGATCTGGAAGATGCCAAAGCATCTGGAGCGATAGCTCTTTTTGGGGAGAAGTACGAATCCGTAGTGAAGGTCTATTCCATGGGTGATTTTTCCAAGGAAGTATGTGGTGGCCCTCATGTAGAGCATACGGGACTTCTCGGAAAGTTCAGAATCCAGAAGGAGCAGTCTTCCAGTGCCGGAGTGCGGAGAATTTACGGTATCCTGGAGTAAAGTCTTTCTTTAAGAACTTTTACGAGCCCTGAGGGCTTGGTATGTCAAGCTGCTTCCTTCATTGAGTACCCTGAGTATCCAAGGTCCTCGGCCTTCTGCCCCCTCCCACCATAGTTGACGGGCAAAATTCTCCAATCCTTCCTCCACGGTGTCGTAATCCTTCTGCCTCCACTGCAGAAAAAAGTAATCCCCTTCGGATAATTCATCTAGGAGGCGGGGATGGGGCAGGGGCTTGGCCAGGATTGGTCCTTGTTCAGAAGATTGAACAAAATTCCCCTTGTCTTCAAAAGCCCAGAAAAGTTCGCCCTGAATCGGCGTGGCTGCAGACCAGATAGAGCCTTCGTACATGGTGCTGCCCGGCAATGCTGACAAAAGATGAAGCAGAAGTATGGGAGTTTCGCGCATGGCTATAGTGTGGTCTATGGGAGCCAGGATTCGCAAGCGGGTTGGAACATCTGGAAAAATCGAAAAATAGATGATACCTTGAACATTCATGGGCCTTCTTGATGCTGTGAAATCACCCAGTGATGTAAAGAAGCTGAAGGAATCGGAGCTTCGCATCCTGGCCAAGGAAATACGAAAAAAAATCCTCGACACGGTAAGCACCAATGGAGGGCACTTGGCCTCCAATCTGGGAGTGGTAGAACTCACCATAGCCCTTCACAGGGTTTTCGATTCGCCCAGAGATGCCATTGTGTGGGATGTCGGGCATCAAAGCTATGCCCATAAGCTTATCACTGGCAGAGCGGACACCTTCGATACAATCAGGAAAAGGGGAGGTCTTTCAGGCTTTCCAAAGCGCTCGGAAAGCCCCCATGATATTTTTGATACAGGGCATTCTTCGACTTCACTTTCTTCGGCTTTAGGGCTTCTGGAAGCGCGCAAAAGGCGTGGGAATTCGGGAAGCGTGATAGCGGTTGTAGGCGATGGGGCACTCACCGCAGGCATGTCCTTTGAAGCGCTTGTCAATGTATCCCAACTGGAACTCCCCCTCATAGTGATCCTCAATGACAACAAGATGTCTATATCCAGGAATGTGGGAGCTCTTTCCAGATACCTTTCCCGACTCACCGCCACCGAACACTACCAGTACTTCAGGAAGACCGTGGATTCGATTGTCGTATCCATTCCCCTGATAGGCCACAGCCTCCTGGAACTTATTGTCAGAGGTAAGAGAGCGATCAAGGCCATCTTTTTCAAGGAAAACCTATTTGCGGACTTAGGCTTCGAGTACGTAGGTCCTATCGATGGCCACAATATTCCTGTCATGCTCAGTGTACTCACCCAAGTAAAACGTCTGCAGCGGCCAGTAGTAGTCCACGTGCTCACCAAGAAAGGCAACGGCTTTTCCAAGGCCGAGGAAGACCCCGAGAGTTTCCACGGCGTAGCCCCTTCTTGTCCTGATCTACCCCAGCAGTCACGTCCTTCTTTTACCGAGGTGTTTGGAACCATCATTGCGCAGCTGGCTCTGGAGCGCAGGGACTTGGTGGCCATTACTGCGGCTATGAGCAAGGGCACTGGCTTGGATACATTGGCAAAACAGCAGTCTTCCAAGGTTTACGACGTTGGAATTGCAGAACAGCACGCGGTTACCTTCGCCGCCGGCCTGGCTTCTGGAGGCTTGCTGCCTGTAGTCGCCATATATTCCACCTTCATGCAGCGAGCAGTTGATCAGGTGCTGCACGATGTTGCGCTCCCCAATTTGCATGTCATCTTCGCCCTGGACAGGGCTGGGGCTGTGGGCGAGGATGGGGAAACCCATCAGGGATTGTTCGATATCGCTCTTTTCAAATCACTGCCTAATTGTACAATTCTTGCCCCTTCCTGCGCCGCTGAGATGGCAAGCTTTCTTCGTTTCGCCTTGGATCAGGGCGGGCCTGTATTCCTCCGCTATCCCAAGGCTAGGGTAGAATGTGAAGAACCTGCGTGCACTACGCCGGTTTCTCGGGGCAGGGGTGTTTATCTAAGAAATTCGACAGGCGCAGAAATACTTGTATGTGCCTTAGGCCCTCTGGCCCATACCGCCGGACGGGCTGTAGATCGGCTGTCAGAAAAAGGCTGTAAGGCTGATCTCTATTCTCTGCGTTTTGCCTCCCCCTTGGATGAATCAGAAATAAGTAAAATATGTTCTAAATATAAGGCCATAGTTACCATCGAGGAAGCTTCCAAGAGTGGAGGAGTGGGGGAGTCCATCGCGGCTTTGCTTGCCCGCAAAGCCATTCATACCCGAGTGATAAATCTTGGTTTTGGCTCCGTCCTTCCAGCTCAGGCATCCAGGGAGGAACTCCTCCATGATGCTCTCCTGGACGAGGAAGGTCTGGTCACTACACTGAGTATTGTGGCCGACGATGTTTCGGCAGGGAGGCTTCTTGAAACGCATACTACCCCTGCCAAATAAGCGCAGCCTCGTGCTGGGCGAGCGCCCGCTCATCATGGGCATCGTCAACCTGACCCCTGACTCCTTTTTCGCTGGGTCCAGAGCCGAGGATGCGGCGCAGGCGGTGGAGCGGGCGCTCGCCCTCGTCGACCAGGGCGCTGATATCCTGGACTTCGGAGCCGAATCCACGAGGCCAGGTTCGGCGCCCGTTGCTCCTGAGGATGAGATGGATAGGCTTATTCCCGCCCTCAAGGCCTTCAGGGCTCAATCCCAGGTGCCTGTATCCGTGGATACTCGCAGGGCCGAAGTGGCCAGGGCAGCCTTGGGCGAAGGCGCGGACATCATCAACGACATAGCTGCCCTGGCCGACCCGGAGATGGCCGCCACGGTGGAAAAAACCGGCGCCGGTTTGGTGCTCATGCACATGCAGGGTCAGCCCAAGACCATGCAGGAGAACCCCAAGTATATCGATTGTGCGATCGAGGTACGGGATTTTCTTCTGCTCGCGGTCCAAAAAGCTCAGCAAGCGGGCATCTCAGATGAATCCATCATGCTGGACCCTGGAATTGGGTTCGGCAAACTGCTGGAGCATAATATGGATTTATTGCGCAGGCTTTATCTGTTGGTCGATTGCGGGTATCCTGTCCTTGTGGGCCTTTCACGCAAGCGGTTTATCGGCGAGATAAGTGGAAAACCGGTGGAAAAGAGGCTGGCTGGCAGTCTCGGCGCAGCCTGTGCGGCTTGGCTGGGAGGTGCCGACATTTTCAGGGTTCACGATGTAGGAGAAACCAGGGACGCCCTAGCCTTGTTCGAGGCTTCGGCACCTAGAGGGGAATATGTAGTGAGCAGGGCAAGGAGAGCCAATGGATCTTAACGGCATTTCCGCATTTTTTTCCACCTATGTAAGACCGGTACTCGATGTCCTCCTGCTTGCCTATCTCATTTTTTATACCTATCAGATACTGGTAAAGACTAAGGCGGTTCAGCTCATCAAGGGAATCCTTCTCCTGGTGGGTATTTATGCCGTGGCATTTTTTCTCCAGCTTTCCACCGTTACTTGGGTTCTAGGCATCGTGGCGCCAGGCTTGGTGATTGGTCTGGCGATTATTTTCCAACCGGAATTGAGAAAAATCTTTATGCACCTGGGGCAGGGGCGCCTCTTCAAAAACAGCAGGCAACCCAAAGCCAGCCAGATCGAGGCTTCGGTTACTGCCTGCGAAATTCTCTCCCATACCAAAAGGGGAGCCCTCATCGTCTTCAGCCGCAACGTCGGGCTCAAAGAGGTTGTCGACAAGGGTATTCGACTGGACGCCATACTCTCCTCGAGTCTTTTAGTAACCATTTTTGCCCACGACAATCCGCTGCATGATGGGGCTGCGGTAATCCAAGATGGTAAAATAGCCGCCGCGGCTTGCTTTCTTCCGCTTTCCGACCAGCAGGATATCAAGAAAAGTTTTGGCAGCAGACACAGGGCCGCCCTGGGTATTACTGAGGAATCCGACGCAGTAGTCCTCGTAGTTTCAGAGGAGACGGGAGCTCTTTCCCTAGCCTACGACTCCAAATTGTACTATGGACTAGACGGTGATCAGCTGAGGTCCAGGTTATCCAGGCTTCTGGAGGGCGAAACCGGGGAGGATGAGGAAGCCCAGGAAACGGAAGAGGATAAGCATTATGAAGCTTAGGAGATTTTTCAAAGACCTCTTCTCGGACTGGCCGGCCAAGGTTCTGTCTCTCTCCATAGCCTTGCTGCTTACCCTATTTTTCAACCTCACTCGGCTCGAACAGCGCACAATCAATATACCTCTCACTATTTCTCTCAACGAGGTTTTGGCTCCATCCAGCCAGTACCCTTCCATGGTCAGGGTCGTGCTAAGAGGCGAGCGGGACGTTATCTACAGTATAAGAGAAGATGAAATCTCGGCATCCCTGGATCTTTCGGATTATAAGAACGAGGGTGTTTTCAGAACACCTATCCGGTTGCAAAAACGGGGCAACGCCATTGTGGCCGATCCCCTGGAAATCCATCCAGAACCTTCTGAAATCGCCATCGGGCTTGAAAGAAGGGTGGCTAAAAGCGTACCAGTTACTCCGTCTTTCAAAGGCTTTTTAGAGTCCGGCTTCGAACTGGCCAATTTCGACATCGAGCCTCCGGAGATCACAATTTCCGGACCGGCTGGGTTAGTGGCCCGCACTTCGGAAATATCCACCGATACAATCGAACTGAGCGGCAAGAAAGGCGATTTTAGCACCAATGTCCGACTGCTTAAAAAAGACTCCCTCCTCAGCTTTGAGGGTGAGGATAGCGTTGTATTCTCCGCTAAAGTCCATAAATCCAGGGATGTGAAAAATTTTGTCAACATTCCAATAAATGCCAGAGGGCTCAACCCCGGGCTCGCTTTGTCAGAAATCCTTCCCACGGGCAATGTACGCATGCACATCGGGGAGGAGTTCATGGCGGAGCTACAGCCCAATTCCCTTCTGTCGATAGATTTGAGTTCCTATACCAGGGCGGGAACCTACACCGTCGATGTGATCCTGAAGGTGCCTGAAGAGGCGGTGGTGGAAACTTTCGAACCGCAGACTCTCGCTATCAGACTCCAGACTGCATCCAGCGCTTCAGGCAGCAGGCTCTCGGGATCCGTGAGCATCCCTCCACAGAGCGAACCCGACACAACGCAGTCTCCTACTACAACAACCGAGTCTCCGGAAACGCCATAAGAGCAAAGGACTTCGCATGATACGGGGAATTGGAATAGATATTGTCCATGTAGGACGCATTCGGCATTGGTCCACCGTGCCTGGACTGGTGGAGCGCTTTTTCCATCCTGCTGAAATAGAAGCTGCCGTGTCCCGGGGTTCCAGCAAGGATCTCTCCCTTGCGGCACGCTTCGCCGCTAAAGAAGCATTTGGAAAGGCCTGTGGAACGGGGCTGGCCGAGATGAAGTTAAAAGACATTTATGTGAGAAACGAGCGAAGTGGTCGGCCTGTCATCATTCTGGAAGGCACGGCCGAAAAACGCTTCGCTGAGCTTGGCGGCGGTATAATCCATTGCTCCCTTACCCACGAAGGCGAAAATGCGGTGGCCATGGTGCTTATCGAGGACACGCAAAGCACATGATCGAAAGGCCTATTCAGCTTATTCTTTCCTACGACGGTACTGATTTTGGAGGCTGGCAGCGCCAAAAAAATGCCAGATCTGTGCAGGAGGAACTTGAAAAAGCCCTTCAGGTCATGCACAACCACCCCGTACGTTTAACAGGAGCTGGGCGCACCGATGCAGGCGTTCATGCCATGGGTCAGGTGGCCGGCTTTTTTAGCGATTTACCCAGTATACCGGCTGAAAAATATAAAGTTGCCCTCAATAGCCTCCTTCCCAGAGATATAAAAATTCTGGACTCCCGAGAAGCCCGTGAAAATTTTCATGCCCGTTTCGATGCTTCTCTGCGGCGATACAGGTACTTCATCCTCTGTGGAGGCAATCAGGATCCCTTCAGTAACCGCTACGCATGGTGCATACCCAGCACCCCCTCCCTTTTGAAGTTGAATGCGATGGCCAGGGTCATCCTTGGAGAGCACGATTTCAGTGCCTTCGCCTCCGCCCAGGATTCAAGCCTGAGCAGGCACAGGTTCGTCCAGGAATCCAGTTTCTGGCATGAAGGCGATCGAGTAGTCTACCAAGTGGCAGCGAATGCTTTTCTTTGGCGCATGGTGCGATCCCTTGTGGGTACTATGATCTTTTTTGAATCCAAGGCTCAAGATGAAACTGAAGCCTCGGAGCTCATGGAAAAAATCCTGAGAGAAGGAAGGCGGCAGAAGGCCGGCCCCACAGCGCCTCCAGAAGGACTCTTTCTTTGGAATGTAGAATACGGTCCCAGAATCCACGGCCATGCGCGGAAAAAGGAAGAGTCCTGAGAGGGAATCATCCGATCTTTTAGACTGGCTCCTGAGCCTGCGGATTGTGTATCTCCAGCTTCCTGGCCTGTGGCTTGATACCCTGCTCCTTCAGCGCCGAAAGCATTGAAGGAATCAGCTTATTTTTTATCGCCGCAAGGTTTTCCTGCAGAAACCAGGTACCCACGAGGAGGGTAGTGCCATCGGGGGTTATCGCATCCAGAACTAGGACAGGTGCCGGCTCCTTGAGGGCTAGAGGTTCGGAGCCCAGAACCTTGCGTATACTCTCCATTGCAACGGCAAGATCGCACTCGTTGGGCAGGGTTAGCCAAAGGTCGAAACGCCGCTGGGGAAAATAGCTTATATTGATTATGTTGGTCTTAATTAGGGTTTCGTTGGGAACCCTTACCAGCCTTCCATCAAAGGTGCGTATGCGCACGCACATAAGGTCCACGGTTTCCACTACTCCGGTGACCGTATCTACTTGTAGAGTATCGCCTTCCTTGAATAGCTTTTCCGAAAAGAGAAATAGCCCCGATATGATATTGGCTACCGATGTTTGGGCTGCGAAGCCTATGGCTATACCGGCTATACCGGCGGCGCCCAGAAGGGCCGAAACATCGAAACCCGCCCTTTTTGTGGCCATAAGCACCACTAGCGTGTAGCCTCCGTACTTTATCAGCCTTTCCAGGGTGGATGCGCTCCGACTGGGCAGGACCTTTCTTGAAAATCTCCGTATCATGGTGAATACTATCCGCACCAGAGTAATGCCCGCGACCAAGATAAGAAGCACCGAAAGCGCGATTCGTACCGAATCCGCGGAGATTATTTCGCTGAAGTATTCTGAGATTGAAGTTAAAAGTTTCTGTCCGGCGTCCATAGGCTAACTATAGGATAAAAGAAGAGGGTAACGGAATAGTGTCCAAAGCCAAAAAGACTCACATAGCCCGATCTTCTCTTAATGCCGGTTCTTTTTACAAAGATTCACCATCGGCACCTACCCTGAACGATCCTGGGGTTCTACGAGTCTGGCAGGGCCGAGTGGAGGGCACGGAAGGCCTCAGGGCTGATAAATACATCGCAGAAACTGCCAAGGTTATGGGAAGATCCCAGATCAAGGCGAGGAGCGCTTGCCTCAAGGTAAACGGTAAAACCGAAAAATTCTCCAGGAAGCTATCGCCGGGCGATGTGGTGGAACTGTCGTGGACAGAGGAGCCGAGTCATACCCTTGTTCCTGAAAAGCTCGACATCAAGATTATTTACG
This sequence comes from uncultured Treponema sp., assembly GCA_964535235.1. Classification (GTDB taxonomy): domain Bacteria; phylum Spirochaetota; class Spirochaetia; order Treponematales; family Rectinemataceae; genus UBA2256. The sequence continues at coordinate 32,069 of CAZHSK010000002.1, forward strand.
AAGACGACAATGTATTCGTCTTCGACAAGGCCCAGGGAATGGTGACGCACCCCGGGGCGGGCAACTGGCGAGGTACTCTCGCCAACGCAGCCTTGTGGCTGGATGCCGAGCGCAAGGGTAGGGGCACCCCGCCCCGGGGCGGCATTGTCCACAGGCTGGACAAGGACACTTCGGGTGTCATCATCGTGGCCAGAAATATCGAAACCCATGAGTTTTTATCTGCGCAATTCAAGGATAGATCAACAAGAAAGGAATACCTGGCCTTCGTAAAAGGCTATCCCGGCGCTCAAACCGGGCGTATTGATAACCACTTGGCCAGGGACAGGCGGGACAGGAAAAAATTTGCCTTATCTGTGTCGGGGGGGAAGAAGGCCGTTACCGACTATAAAGTGATCTCACGATGGAAGCTGAAAGGCCAGGATGAGTATACTCTACTCGCCCTCTACCCCAGAACCGGAAGAACGCATCAACTGCGGGTTCATATGGCCGAAGTCGGCTGCCCAATAGTGGGTGATCCCCTATATGGAAAGCGGGATTCCAATTTTCCTCACTGCAGCCTCATGCTTCATGCCAGGAGGCTCAAGATTCGCCTGCCGGGCAGCATAGAGGCTATTCTTTTCCTGGCACCCGTGCCCGAGCGATTCCGCGCTATGGCGGCTGCCTTGAGAGCTGGACAATAAAAGAGCCCCCTGGCGGCTTTAAGAGCCAGACAACAAAAGAGCCCCCCGGGCGGCCATCGGGGGGCTCTCCCGGCCTTTAGGAACTGGGGCAAAACCCCGGTGCCCTCAAGGCCTTCGTCTCACTACGCTATCGGTAACGATTAGTACCGGCGGGGGTGGAAGGATCCACCGTCGCGGCGGGGCTTGTCCTCCGCCTCGTTGACGCGGAGCTGCCTTCCCATGAATTCGAAGCCGTTGAGGGCATCGATCGCCTTCTGGGCCTCATCGTCATTCGCCATCTCGACAAAGCCGAATCCCTTCGCCTTGCCGGTGTAGCGATCGATGATGATGTTGACAGACGAGACCTCGCCGTACTGGGCGAAGAGGTCACGGAGCTGATTCTCGGCGGTGCCATAATTCATGTTGCCGACATAAACCTTCTTGGACATTCGGAAAAACCTCTATTAGGCCGTCATCGCAGGACGACGGCACCGGATCCGTCCGCCTAGGGCGGACGTACGTCGCTTTCAGAGAAGCGTGTTGTACAGCATGGCCGTCTTCAGGGCAGGGATACGAGGCTTAGTTTGAGATGCTGGGGTCTTTCCGAGAGAAGAAGCGAGTGGGGCGGGGGCTCTGGAGATTTCGACCGCCGAACCCCCAAAACCGTACACAAAGGAATGACGATGCATGAAAAGCCAGTTTCTACCTTAAAAACGGGGGCAGTATTGCTAAGCCCTCCGAAAGTACAGGAAGCCGCATACACGGCCTCATTGCGGAGTATATGAGTATTTCTGCGGCGCCGTCAACTGCTTTTGCGTTATTTTATCGTAATTTAATTCGCCTTGACAAAGAATCGCCCATCCGTATAATCAAAACGACGGCGAATACACATCGGAGGGACACATGGCACCCAGAGTATGGATGATTGCCCTTCCCTTTGCCGGTTTGATCCTTGGATGGACGATCCGCTGGCTCTATGCCAGATTTCAACTCACTGCTGCAGAAAACGAAGCAGGACGAATACGACAGGACGCTAAAAAAGAGGCAGAAGCCGAAAAGAAGGCGATCCTTGTAGAGGCGAAAGATCAGCTCATTCGGGAACGCAACCAGCAAGAACGGGAAATACGCGAACGGCGAATCGAAGCCCAAAAGCTCGAGCGCCGAGTCATACAGAAAGAAGAGAATCTCGATAACAAAATCGAGGCATTAGAAAGACTTGAAGCTGCCCTTAAAACCAAGGAAAAAAGCCTCCAGGACAGGGAGAACGATCTCTTAGGCCAGGAGGAGCGCTATCGACAGGAACTGGAGCGCATTTCAGGACTCAGCGCCAACGAAGCCAAGCGGCTCATAATCCAGACACTGGAAAACGAGGCCAAGCACGATGCCCAGGTTTTGGTCAATAAGATCGATCAGGAAGCCCAGCTGGCCGCGGAAAAGCGAACCCGGGACATCCTCGTAACCACCATGCAGCGCATCGCCACTGATGTTACGGCGGAAACAACCGTTACAGCAGTCAGCCTGCCTTCGGACGAGATGAAGGGACGCATAATAGGCAGGGAAGGCCGGAATATCCGCACCCTCGAAACCCTCACCGGCGTCGATGTCATCATCGACGATACGCCCGAGGCTGTGGTCATCTCCTGCTTCGACCCAGTTCGTCGTGAAATAGCCAGGGTTTCCTTGGAACGCCTCATAACCGACGGCAGGATTCATCCTGCCCGCATTGAGGAAATGGTCCAGAAGGTCACCAGGGAAATCTCCCAGAAGATCTACGACGAAGGCGAAAAGGTTGTCTTCGACCTGGGCCTCCACAATATGGCCCCCGAGCTGATCCGCGCCCTCGGACGCCTCTATTTCCGCACCAGTTACGGCCAGAACGTGCTGCTCCACTCCAAGGAAGTAGCCGTAATAGCAGGCCTCTTGGCCGCCGAGATCGGACTCAACCGGGAAATCGCCAAGCGCGGCGCTCTGCTTCACGACATCGGCAAGGGCATGGAAACCGATGGCGACCAAAACCACGCCGAAAGCGGCATGGATTTCGTGCGCAAGATGGGTGAGGATCCCAGGGTCATCAATGCTATCGGCTCCCACCACAATGATGTGGAACCATCCTGTCCAGAATCGGTGCTGGTGCAGATAGCCGATGCGATCTCGGCGGCCAGGCCCGGCGCCCGGCGCGAAACTTTGGACAACTACATCAAGCGCCTGGAAAATCTCGAATCCATTGCAGAAAGTTTCTCCGGTGTAGACAAAGCCTTCGCCATCCAGGCCGGGCGCGAGCTGCGCATCCTGGTCAACTATGAGAACGTGTCCGACGACCAGGCCAGGGAGCTGTGCAAGAGCATAGCCAAGAAGATTGAAACCGATCTGCGCTATCCCGGTCGCATCAAGGTCACTATCATCAGGGAAACAAGAATCGTCGAGTACGCGCGCTAGGATCTGGAGCAGCTAAGGCAGTGAACGAACATACGGTTACTCTGTTGATGGTGGGCGATATCGTAGGTCCGCCGGGTTTGCGCGCCCTCTTCGCCCTTTTGCCATCATTCGCCAAAAAGCATTCTGCCGACTTGGTTGTCGCCAACGGCGAGAACGCTCAGAAAGGCTTCGGCATTGGCAGGGAAGAACTCGACATCATCCTTTCATCCGGCGTTGCGGCCATCACCACGGGTAATCATGTCTGGGAGCGTAAAGAAGCCGCCGAAGTCCTGAATTCCGAGCAAGCCCTCCTAAGACCGGCCAATTATCCTCCCGGCCTTCCAGGTAAAGGCATGCTGCATTGTCAGGGCCGCGCCTACGAATGGGTAGTGATCAATCTGCAGGGCAGGGAAGGCTTGTATTCCATCGATTGTCCTTTCAGGGCCGCCGACGAACTAATCGCGAAGGCTAAGCGTCAGCATCCTTCAGCTTTTATCGTCGTCGACTTCCATGCCGAATCGCCGGAGGAAAAAGAAGCCCTGGCCTGGCACCTGGACGGCCGAGCCAGCGTCGTTGCAGGCACCCATACCCACGTCCCTACCGCCGATGAAAGGATTTTTCCAAAGGGTACAGGCTACGTCACCGATCTGGGCATGACGGGACCGAGCGACTCCATTATCGGAGTAAAAACCGAAACCTGCATCAAACGCTCATTAACCCAAATCCCCTACAAGATGGAAACCGCAGAAGGCGAAGCCTTCATGTCGGGGGCGTTATTCCGCTTGGATCCCTCTACTAAAGCCTGCGTATCCATTGAGCGGTTTAACCTTGTAACGCATTGAACTGAAAATACTGTCCACCGTATACTGTTTCTCATGCGACAGGCACAACGTACCGCAAAGACTCCAGTTTCCGCCTTAGGGACATTACTTATCCAGCTTACTCCGGCTCTTTTTAAGACCATCGCCCAAGGCTATGGGAAAAAAGACTTCCGCAAGGATCTCACGGCCGGCATAACCGTGGGCGTCGTCGCCCTGCCTTTGGCCATGGCCTTTGCCATAGGCGCTGGCGCAAGCCCGGCTCAGGGTCTGTACACTGCTATCATCGCAGGCTTTGTCATCGCACTCTTCGGCGGCAGTTTTCACCAAGTATCGGGGCCAACCGGGGCCTTCGTGGTGATCATCGCCGACATCATCGCCGTCCACGGCATGGCGGGCCTCCAACTGGCTACCCTCATCGCCGGCCTCCTTTTGATATTCATGGCGGTCTCGGGACTGGGCAGCATCATCAAGTTCATTCCCTATCCCGTCACCATAGGATTTACCACGGGCATAGGCGCCACAATTTTTGTTGGCCAGCTGAAAGACCTCTTCGGCATGAGCATTCCCAAGCCGGCTCCTGAATTCTTTGAAAAAATCGCCCAATACTTCGAGTACGCATCCAGTACCAACCTCTACGCCCTGGGAGCCGGGCTTTCCACAATTGGGATCATCATTCTTGTGCGCAGACTCCTTCCCAAGATCCCCGCGGCCGTAACCGCCGTCACCATCGTCACCCTGGCCTCCTTTATTCTCCAGCTTCCCCTGGAGACCGTGGGCTCCAAGTTTGGCGCTCTGCCCAAAGGCTTTCCCGCCCCTCGGCTGCCCTCATTCAATTTCAGCCAGCTTCGCCAGGTTTTTTCCTCGGGGCTTACCATAGCGCTTTTAGCTGCCATCGAATCCCTTTTATCAGCCGTCGTTGCAGATGGCATGACTGGCACACGGCATTCATCCTCGGCCGAGCTAAACGCCCAGGGCATGGGCAATCTGGCCAGCGCCTTCTTCGGCGGAATCCCGGCCACAGGAGCCATAGCCCGAACCGCGACCAACATAAAATCAGGCGCGGTGAGCCCTGTGTCAGCCCTCATCCACTCCCTCCTCCTTTTACTTTTCGCCCTTTTCCTCGGACCTCTCGTACAAGCCATCCCCCTGGCTACACTGGCTGGCGTGCTTATTGTGGTCGCTGTGGACATGAGCGAACTCCCTCGCTTCTTTTCCATGAGAAAAGCCCCCAAGAGCGACCTGGCGGTGATGGCCGCTACCTTTACCCTTACCGTGGTTGTGGACCTCACAGCCGCAGTCCAGGTGGGCGTGCTCCTGGCCATTCTCCTTTTCGTAAAAAGAGCTAGGGACACCAGTGCACTCATTCCCCTGGGACAGGATAAAAAACTGATTGAAGAGTATCTAGGCGATACGAACTCCACGTCGGCAGCCGATTTGTTGGATCCCGACATCACCGCGTCGCATGCCATTCTCGAGCGCTGCGAAATCTATGAAATCAATGGACCATTCTTCTTCGGTGTGGCCGATATGTTGCAAGACGTTCTAGGCAGTATGGAAAAGTCACCCAAGGTATTCATCCTCCGGATGCGCCATGTACCGGCTATAGATGCCACAGGCCTCAACGCCCTTAGAACCTTCGCCAAACGCTGTAAGCACCGCGGCACCACACTCATACTTAGCGGTGTGAGAGAACAGCCCGCTCTGGCCATAACCAAGTACGGACTTGCCAAGGACATCGGAGATGAAAACATCTGCCCGACGCTGGATAGTGCCCTGACCCGGGCTAAAACCTTGCTCGAATAGCCTAATCTATTGACAAGGCCTGCCGCTTGGGGTTATAAATCCGCCTATCCAATGCGGCGATGGTGGAATTGGTAGACACGCTAGCTTGAGGTGCTAGTGCCGAGAGGCATGGAAGTTCAAGTCTTCTTCGCCGCAACACAGTAAATGGCAAGGGATATGCCGAAAAGAAACGGGCAGTATCAGGCCGGAGCTGGAAAAGTGAACAACCACTTTTTTAGATTTCTGGGTTTGTACAAGCCCGTTTTTATTTGCTCGCTTCTGTGCCTGACACCTTCACCAGCTAGCCTCCTGGCCTAATGTCAGCGAAAGCTGTACTCTGTAAAAATGAGTATGTACCGCTACAGCGCAGCACCATCCATCCAGAGCATAGTATTTGAGAAATTTCTCTGGGCTGCGAGGGTGAAATCCATCTCCCTCCCGCCTGAAAAGGAATTTAAAAAACGGGACTACTCCAGGGCCTTGATCAGTCCCTCGCCCCCAGAATACCTCAAACTGAGGGTCGATATACAAAGCGAAGCTTTCAACACCATGAACCTGTTCATATTGGAACCGAAGGATACTCAGCCTTGCCTAACAATCCTGTATCTTCATGGCGGTTCCTACCTCTACAATGCCACAAGACCGCATTGGCGTTTCCTGACAAAACTCGTCGAATCGGCGAACTGCCGAGTCATCGCGGCGGATTATCCACTGGCGCCAGAGCACAGTTATGCCGATGCGTATAGACTTCTCGTGCCCTACTACAAAAAGCTCTGTGCTCAAGTTGGTCCAGACTCCTTGATTCTCATGGGCGATTCGGCCGGCGGAGGCTTGAGTCTGGGACTAGCTATGGCCGCACGGGACGAAGGCTTGCCCGCCTGCGCCTCTTTGCTTCTACTCTCGCCCTGGCTGGATGTCACCATGACCAATCCCTTTATCGAAGCGATCGATCCAGAAGATCCATTCCTCAACGCCCAGGCTTTAAAAGCCGCTGGTCAGGCTTGGGCCAAAGGCGCCAATCCCCGAAAACCCTGGATCAGCCCTCTCTATGGCAAAGTTGAGGGGCTGCCTCCGATGCATCTTTTTATAGGGACCAAAGATATTCTCCTGGCCGACGCCCGGCGCTTCCATGAGATCTGTCGCGCCCAAAAAGCCAATCTCAGCTTTTATGAGTATGAAAACATGGTACACGTGTGGATGCTATTGGAGTTTAAAGAAGGGAAATTGGCGGCGGAGCGCATCGCTGCAATTGTGAATAGCGTCCAAAGCCGCTCCGAATAAGGCTATTGGGCGTTCTCCACCGCATAAACCCAGTATTCATCGTTATGTCCGTCGTCAACCTGATATTCGTCAGGCAGCTGAGCCGCCGAGCTGGAAAAAGCGGGGATAGTAAAATGCTGTATCCCTGCGGAGTTGAGGGCTAAAGGCTTTTCGGCCGCAGCCTCGGCAGCTGGTGCCTGAACCGCCGTCTTGGATTCCTCGCCGGGATGATCCTTTTTCCATTCATCGATGCGCCGGCCCTTCAGAAATTTTTCAGCCACCGAAGGAAAAAGCTCTAGAAGCAAGGCTTCCTTCTCATCCAGGGCCAGGAGGCTTCCACCCGCTTCAGCCACTGTTGGATTGGGCTGCTTTTTATAATTGGAGGTATCGTAGGGAATCTCTTCCTTGGTGCCGCAGATCTTGAGGCGGAAATCGGGATCCACAGGCCAGGGGGTCTTGCCGTAAGATCCTTTTACTAGTTCGGCGAAGTTTTTGGATACGTTGGCATAACCATCCTCGCCCTTGATCTTGGATACCACGTAATTTACAGCCTGAACCCCTACAATCTGGCTAGTCGGAGTAACCAGGGGAGGCACTCCCGCGTCAAGCCGCACAAGGGGAACGGACCTGAGCACCTCTTCCAGGTGCTGCTCCAGTTTAGCTTCCTTGAGCTGGGCCATCATATTCGTGTACATGCCACCGGGAATCTGGGCCTTCTGAACTATTGCGTCGGGTTCCGGATAGTTGTAGGCGGCTTCTATTTTCCTGCAGAGTTCCAGTGCCTTGTCCAGTTTTCCTCCCACAGTACATTCCAGGGCATCGTCGTACATTCTGTTGAGCTCGGGGCTCGGGCTGTACTTCGTGAGATCCACTACCGGCGGGAATTTCTTGTACTGATCATAGACAGCCAACTCTCCACGTATTTCCCTGAGCTGTGTATCTATCTTGGCTACTGCCGCATTGTCCACACCCGTATCCAAACCCAGTTTGTCCGCGAATATGCGGATGATCTCGTAGCCGGGGGCAGCCGGCCCGCCGGAGAATGACAGAATCGCCGTGTCGACTATATCGGCACCGTTCACCATAGCCGCCAGAATACTGGCCACTCCATACCCCGGAGTGCAATGGGTATGCAGATCTATGGGTACTCCCACCTCGCTCTTGAGGGCTTTAATGAGGCTGGCCGAGCGATGCGGATCTATGAGGCCGGCCATGTCCTTTATGGTTATCATGTCGGCGCCCAAGGCTTCCAATGCCTTGGCTTTTTCCACAAAGTATCTGATGTTGAAAATGTCCGAAGGAAGTTTCTTGCCCGACAGGAATGCTCTTAGTTTCTCCCCGCCCGTGAATTTGGGATCGACGGTGTAGCAGACCGCGCAATCGGCTAATCCTCCGGCTTCCTTCACGAAGCGAATGGAGGACTTCATGTTCTCTATATCGTTCAGGGCATCGAAAATGCGCATTATATCGATGCCCGATCGGACTGCGTTTTTACAGAATCCTTCTATGACCGAATCGGGATAGGGGTTGTAGCCAAAGAGATTTCTTCCCCTCGAAAGGGCCGTGAGCTTGGAGGATTCGCCAACACCCCGCTTTATCGATTCCAGTCTGTCCCAGGGGCTTTCGTTGAGATAGCGCATCACCGAATCGGGCACCGCTCCGCCCCAGACTTCCATGGCATAGAAATGGGCTTTCCTATAAAAAGGAAGCACCTTGTCCACCTGAGCCTGGCTCATCCTGGTGGCAAACTGCGATTGCTGTCCGTCCCGAAGAGTCAGATCCCGTATCTTCAATGTATGCTTCATCCTGGAATTCCTCCGGAATATATTCTATCCTTCATCTACAACAAGTATACCGTCAGGGTCAAGTTTCGAAAAGGAGGCCGTAAAATGCCCCTTTTCTTTTGACAGAATAGTCCTTTTAGGCTAGAATAAAAAGACATGCCGCATTTCCAGGATCCTCGAGCCATATCGCTCCGCAGTCTCGGCATCGCGGGGTCTTAAGGCGGGACTGTCCGTGCCATTAGGTCCGGACGCGGCTCATCAACGTCACAGAGCAGGATATGGCTGAACAAAAAAAGGGCTATTTCCACGTTATCCGGGAGAAGTATTGTAAGGGCTGCGGCATTTGTGTCGCCTTCTGTCCCAAGCAGCTTCTCGTATTAAAAAATGGCAAGGTCTTTCCCGAGAGACCGGAAATCTGCATAGGCTGCAGGATGTGCGAATTCCGCTGCCCTGACTTCGCTATCGCAATCACACCACTCGAGGACGATAAAAACCATGTCAAGGATGTGAGTTCTATCGACCTCAGCCTTCCTCCGGAGGCCCACCATGGCTGAAAACGCAAAATTGATGCAAGGCAACGAAGCCTGCACGATGGGCGCCATCGCTGCCGGCCTCCAGTTCTTTGCAGGCTATCCCATAACCCCATCCACCGAAATAGCGGAGATGTGCTCCGAGGAACTGCCCAAGTTCGGCGGCAAGTTCATACAGATGGAGGATGAGATAGGCTCCATAGCCGCCTGCATCGGGGCATCCCTCACGGGCAAGAAGGCTATGACCGCCACCTCGGGTCCCGGTTTTTCTCTCATGCAGGAATCCATCGGCTACGCCAGTCTCTGCGAAATCCCCGTGGTCATCGTCAATGTCCAGCGAATGGGACCCTCCACCGGAATGCCCACCAGCCCTGCCCAGGGCGATATCATGCAAGCCCGCTGGGGCACTCATGGCGACCACCAGGTCATAGCCC
>CAZHSK010000003.1:0-16740 GCA_964535235.1 uncultured Treponema sp.
ATCGGCTGTAAATACCACCGCGTTCTCTGGGATGGTATTTCCCAGGCTCAAGGCTATTTCGGCTTCAGAATTGCCCATCTCCTCCACGTGGTCTATCCTCGCATTGGTTATGACACCAATGGTGGATTTGACAATTCGATGTTCGGAAGCCCACTGGAGCTCGGGCTTTATGGCCATGCACTCCAGCACCAGAGCCTGGACTTTGAGAAACCGGGCTCGGTTCAGGGCGGCAATCTGCTCGCGTATGGAGGGTTTGGCGATTCGGAATACCGCTTCTTCACTGCCATCGGGCATTATATAACGAGCCGCGGTGCCGGTTGTCTTGCCCAGGGCTGAAATGCCGCCCTCGGCAAGAGCGGCGCGGATAAGCCTGGTGGTGGTAGACTTGCCCCTGGTGCCATTGACGTGAATTCGGATCTGGATAGCGCGTCGAGCCCTGTCCAGACGAATTCTTTCGATTAGACCGCCCGCCGTCGCCATGAAGAGGGCGGAGCCCAGGACTAGTTCAGGGTTCATTCCACAGGAGGTTTAAGCCAGGGACCTAGTCCTTCGGCTAATAGTTCTCCATAACTTGGAATGCCTGCAAACTCCAAGGGAGCTTCGGGATTGCCGAGAGTCCAGGAGAAGGCCAACTCGTTTATGCCTGTGAGGTGCCGCCCCACCCTTTCCTCCAGAGGATGCCCCTTTTCGTCGTAGGGAACGTAGAGCCTGCCCAGTTTTTCGGCTTTCACATACCAGGGATCGATGCCTGTGAGAACCAGGGCTTCGTTAGTCCTGCCCCTGAGCCTGCCTTGGGATGCATTGGGTGTTTCCATGAGGAGCGGAAGAGTTTCTGTAAAGTCACCGAGTTCCCTATGGGTAAGACCCCTTAGGTTGACTGGCGAGGGCTCCAGTCTGATTAAAATATCCTGCATCTCCAAACCGATGACTGTTTCCGACGCAAGTGTCATCGCATTCGGATGGGCCACCATGGCCATATTTACAGGGTATTCAGGCGATGCCTCGTGGAGGTCCACCGTAATGGTCACCCCTTCTTTCTTGATAAGCTCGGTGATGCCATAGCAGACTCTTTCGGTAAGCGTGCCATCAGGCCTACCTGGGTAGCCGCGGTTGAGATTTCGTGTCTCGTTGCCAGAGAGGCTCTGCCCCGAGGATGCATGGATGTAGACATCGGGATCGGGCCATTGGTGAATGGGGTTGGTAGCCCTGGAGCCATAGCGGAAGCTCCGCTCTCCACCCGGGGTATCTATGACAAAGCGCTGGGGCGATCCTTCCTGGGGGTCGTTATGGGTAAATGCCGATGCATTGGCCCTGGGAATGACATAGAGAGTTCCCGACACCGGAATGGCATTTTCTACCAGCAGCACAGCAGCCATAAAGCCCGCCGGCTCATTGGGGTGAGTGCCGCCTAAAACCAACATGGAGGCAGTATCTTCATGTCCAGCCTCTGCTTTCAGGATATAAACCTCTGTATCTCCAGGGCCACCAGACAAATCCGGGAACCAATGGGACAGCATTTTAACTTCGGCAACACCAGGGCCTTTGGCAATGTATTCCTTCTGCCTCATGGAGAGGAAGGATGCCCCCGCTATCCCGGCGGCCGCCAGAGCTAACGCTAAGAATATGATTGCGCTTATAGTATGTCGTTTCACCTGCCTGCCTCCTAGTTGATGAGCAAGAGTCTGAGTACGAGAGGCACGACAACCATGGCTGCGGTAGCCTGCAGACTGGGTTTCTTGGAGCTGAAGAGGGACCAGAGGCTCAATGCAAGCACTGCGGCAAGAATGGCCAAGTAAATCCATTTCATTATCATTGCAGCCTCCTTATAGTATGCCGCGTATTTGCTTGGAGAAGATTATGAATATGAGAGCCCAGGCAACAACGAGGAGCGAGGGGATGATCAGCTTTTTGAGTGTCGTGCCATAACCCTTGAGACCCACCACCTGTGCGGCGAAAATGGCAGATAGTGCCGTTGGCGGCATGAAATCGCCCAGGGAGCAGACTAGGGAGAGGGCTGCGGCGGTGATTATCTGATCCTGCTGGAGAAGGGCTAGGAGAAAGGGTACTCCCAGAACGCTAGCCGAACCAAAGGCCGATACGGCTCCAAAAAGCGGGATGGAAACCGCGATGGCAAGGTAGAGTAGGGCCGGAGGGACAGAAAGGGCGTTCACGACTATGAAGCCCCGCACACCGGTGAGAGTCATGATCTGTATGAACATGCCCACGCCGACCAGGATTCCCAGCACGGGAAGAGCTTGCTCAACAGCCTGCTTGGCCGACTGCAGCACATTGAAACGCTTGCCCGTAAATGAGGCGAGAATGGCTCCCAGAGTGAAGATGAGTGGCATGCCAAGGCTTATAAACCGGGGAAAGGCCCGGTCTGCTACCATGAGGACGAGCACAATAATGACCGGCGAAAAAAGGCGCAGGGCTCCATATCTATCCAGTACCGACGTATCCAGCGACGCTAGCACTTTTTTCATATCGGTGCGCTTGGCGTAACGGTAGCCAAACCAGAGCGCAGAGAATACAGCCAAAGGCAGGGTGAGCAGAAGAAGAGGTATTTCGAATCCCACATAGGGCATGTCGATGCCCCCGCCTATGATCATGGCAGGGATGTTAACTGGCGGGGCTATCATGCCTAGAATTCCAGCCATGGCGATGAGGGCCGCTGCCTGCGGCCCGGGAATGCCCAAGAGGGCCAGTATGGGCGCTACTACTGCCCCCGCGGTGAGCACTGCCGCGCTTGAGGAGCCAGTAATCATGCCGGGGAACATGGCTACCAGCGTTAGAAGAATCACTAAAATAGAGGGCCACTTGTGGAAACGGCGAATGACAGCCGTGGAAAGAGCCTCCAGACCGCCTGATTCCTTAAAGGCGTTCATGAATACCATAGCGGTAGCTATGGTAAGAATAGTATCCACATAACCGAAGGTGCCTTCCACAAGATGACGGACCGGCAGGCCTTTGCCCCCGGCCAGGGCGCCTGCTACGGCAGCTAGCAGCATAGAGAGGGAGACTGGCCATTTCAGGGCAAAGGAAACGGCGATAAACACGCCGACCATTATGAGAAAAATAAGTAGTTCAGACACCTAATGCTCCTCGCTCGGGTAAACCTGTCAAGAATGCGGGGCGCCGCCTCGGCAGGCGGCGCCCCGCTTTAGTTCATGTTATGTATAAATCAGAAGGCCGCTGCCTGGCCGTCTCTGCGGGGATCTGCTCCGCCATAGAGAATGCCTGCATCATAATCGTACAGTACTGCGTGCACACCGCCGAAGTAGGCGTCCCAGTCGCCGCGCACCGTCACGGTGTGGCCCATCTTCTTGAGCGCTTCGTAGGTGTTGATCGAGTAGCGTCCTTCCAGGTTTACTGCGCCGGAGGCCATCTGGAAGAGCCTTGGAGCCAGGATGGCTTCCTGGATGGGCATGCCGAAGTCGATCACGTTGGAGATAACCTGGGCTACCGTCGGGAAAATCCTGGTGGCGCCGGGCGAGCCTAGTACCATGAAGGACCTGCCCTGGGGATCGAGGACCAGGGTGGGGCTGATGCTGGACAGCGGGCGCTTGCCAGGCTGGACTGAGTTGGCCGAACCGGGGGTTGGCACGAAATCGTCCATCTCGTCGTTCATGATGATGCCAGTTCCGGGAACCACGACGCCCGAGCCGAAGAAGTAGTTGATCGTTTTAGTGATGTTGACCATGTTGCCGTCTTTGTCCATGACGGAAAGACTGGTCGTGGATCCGGACTCGTACTTGGAGGGATCGCCCGCGGTGGCGCTGGGCATGGGCTTGGCCGGATCTATCTTGGCAGCGAGATCCTTCGCGTAGGCCTTGCTGGTGAGCCCAGCCAAAGGGACTTTCACGAAATCGGTATCGGCCATGTACTTGGAACGGTCGGCGAAGGTGAGCTTCAGGGTCTCGGCCCAGAGATGGGCGTTGGCCGCGCTGCCCTGCACCGTCTTGGATACGGGGAAGTTCTCCATGATGTTGAGCATTTGTACCAGGTGCGTACCGCCTGAGGAGGCCGGTGGCACGGAATAGATCTTGTAGCCCCGGTACTCGCCAACTACGGGCTCGCGCACCTTAACTTCGTACTTCTGGAGATCCTCCATGGAGAGGATGCCGCCCCGCTTCTGTACCTCATCAACCATAGCCTGGGCTATCTTGCCCTTATAAATGGCGTCCTCGCCGTAAATGCCAATCTGCGCCAGGGTGTTGGCGTAGTCGGGGTTGGTGAAGGTATCGCCTATCTCGTAGGGAAGGCCATCGTCGAGGTAGATCTTGGCCCCGTTCTCGTAGAAGACGAGCTTGTCGAAGTTGTCCTTTATGATCTGGGCGAGGTTGACCGTAACTGGAACGCCCTTGAGGGCCCAGGAGATGGCTGGCTGGACTAAATCCATCCGGGAGAACTTGCCCGAGCCGAAATGTTCCAGAGCGTACAGAAGTCCCTTGACCTCGCCGGGAACGCCCACAGAGAGTCCGCCCTCGTAGGTGGACTTGGGCCTGACCTTGCCGTCGGCGCCTAGGTACATCTTGTCGGTTGAGGCCAGAGGGGCTGTCTCTCTAAAATCGACGACCACGGGCTTGGGCATGTTCGCCATCTTGACGATCATGAAGCCGCCGCCGCCCACGCCGGATGCGTTGGGCTCCAGCACGTGAAGAGCGAAGGCTGCCGCAATGGCCGCGTCGACGGCATTTCCGCCCTTCTTCAGAATTTCAAGACCGACTTCAGAGGCTTCGGGCTTGGCCGCAGCCACCACGCCGTTGGGACCGGCGGCCCCTCGACCGTAGAGGTTTTCTGGAGTCTGGGCGAAGACCACGGATAGTCCCGCTGCCAAGAGTACCAGACTGAGAAGAGTTCGTTTCATTGGATCCTCCTGCATACGAATTTGGATATAGGTATTTTTTCACCTTAACTATGGCCCTAGACTTCAGGGCCTGTCAAGCAAATCCTCCATGCCGTAGGCTTTCATCTTGTTGAGGAGGGTTCGCCTTGAGATGCCCAATTCGCTGGCGGTTTTCTCCCTGTGAAAGCCATTTCTCGCCAGAGCTTCCTCAATGGCTTTTTTTTCCATCTCCTCGAGGCTTGCTGGTTCCTTTCGGTGTATACCTTCCTTCGGTACCGCGGGAGAAAGTTCCCTCCCAATAGGGTTCTGTGGCTTGGTTGGTTTGAGGAAATCGAAATCCCTAGCCCTCAGGATATCGCCTTCACAGAGAATGCAGGCCCGCTCTATGGCGTTCTCCAGTTCCCTCACATTACCTGGGAAGTCGTAGCGCATCAAGATTTCGAGGGCATCATCTCCCAGCTCCATGGATTTCCTTCCCAAGCTGCCTGAAACCCTGGACAGGAAGGCTCCCGCGAGAAGGGGAATATCCTCCGATCTTTCCCTGAGTGGCGGAAGCTGTATACGAATAACGTTTATCCTGTAATAAAGATCTTCCCTGAATTTCCCAGCCTTGACTTCTTCTTCCAAGTTCCTGTTGGTGGCCGCCACAAGCCTGAAATCCACGGGACTTCCCTTGAGAGAACCCAGGCGCTGAACCTTGCGTTCCTGAATTACCCTTAGCAGCTTGACCTGGAGATGGAGGGGCATTTCGGAAATTTCATCCAGGAACAGCGTACCGCCCTGGGCGCTTTCAAAGAGCCCCTGCTTGCGGCTGTCGGCACCCGTAAAAGCCCCCTTCTCGTAACCGAAGAGCTCGCTCTCCAGGAGCTGCTCAGGAAAGGCTCCCATATTTATGGGGACGAAGGGGCCTTCCCTTTTCGAATAGCGGTGGGAAATCCTGGCTGCCACCTCCTTGCCGGTCCCGCTTTCCCCGGTTACGAGGATTGTCGCCCCGGAGGGAGAGGCCTTGGCGAGAATCCTGTCCACCTCTCGCAGAGCCGTACTCTCGCCTATCATCTCGTCCTTGGCTTTACCGCTCATGCCCGCGGCCACCGAGAGCCTCAGCCTTCTGTTGTCCACCGCTTTACGCAGCTTCAGCAGCAACTCGTCGGGGTCGAAGGGCTTTACCAAATAGTCGTATGCCCCTACCCTCATGGCCTCCACCGCATCCCGGATCTCTCCATGGGCAGATATCATTATCACCGGAATATCGGGCCCCTCTTCCCTCACCCAGCGCAGAAGGCTCATGCCGTCCAAGCCGGGCATGCGGAGGTCCGACACCAGGGCGTCATAGGCTTTTTCTTCGAGCTTTCGCCGCCCCTCCTCTCCATTGGAAGCGATGTCCGACTCAAGGCCTTCTGGCTCGAAATAGTCGCGAATCGATTCAGCCATCTTCTTTTCGTCATCCACAATGAGAATTCGCATACGGCACACTCCTGCTCTGCATAGCCTTGGCAGACCCGTAAAACTCACCTTAGTGCCACTCTTAAAAGTTAACAGGCTTTTAAAAGTGGCTCAAATTTATTGAATTTCCCAAGTATAGTCTTATACTAGTCGTATGGATACGGCAGAAAAATCGCGAGGACACCTGAAACCCAACCATATCCGCGAGCCCATGGTGGCCGGGCTCTTCTACCCAGCCTTGGCTCATGAACTGGATGCCAGAATAATAAGTCTTCTAGATGGAGTCGATTCATCCAGCGGGCATTGCTCGGCGATAGTCAGCCCCCATGGCAGCCTCGAGTATTCAGGCAGCATAGAGGCTAGGGCCTGGAAGGCAGCTTCAGCCAGGGATGTGGGTACGCTAGTAATTCTCAGTCCTTCCCACCGCAATTTCGAAGAGGGGATTTTCATACCTGAGCTCCACCATTTTGCCCTGCCCACGGCCACTTTTTCGGTGGACAGAGCCCTGGCTAAGGAACTCGTTCACTCCAGCACCCAGCTACACTTCGACGACATTCCGTTTTTAGAGGAGCATTCGATAGAAATGCAGCTGATTTTTGCGGCCCGGCTATTCCCTTCTGCCATCATTCTGCCCATTATCGTAAGCTCCTGTGAAGAGCCTGCCCTGGACTCCCTTTTGACCAATCTTCAGTTTACTCTTGGCGATAGAATAGCTTCCACCCTCTTTGTGCTAACCAGCAACCTTGCGGTGGACGATAATCCCGATCTCTGCCTCAGTTCCAGCGCCGGCATTCTGGAGGCAATCGAGCGAAGGGATATCGAAGCTCTGCGTCATTTTTATCAGAACCCTTCTTCCTTCTGCGGCGGTCGAATCGTAGCCGCATATTTGCGCTCATCCCTGTCCTCGGGCATGGATGCCCATATACTGGGCATGGGCAGCTCCGCAGCCCTAGCCGAACCGAGTGATCCGGTTGTGGGATACGGTGCCGTAGCATTCTCGAGGTGACCATGCATCTTGAAATATCCGAAAGGGACAAGGACCTGCTGCTGAAGATCGCCAGAATCTCGATTGAACGGCAATTTCATTCCGTACCAGATGCCGGCAGCCCCGAGTGCCGGGAACGCCTAGGCGCTTTCGTAACCTTAAAACGGCAAGGAATGCTAAGAGGCTGCATAGGCAGGATGATGAGCGATTTACCCCTGGAGGAAACCATTGCCCAGATGGCGATGGCCGCCGCCTTCGAAGATCCGCGATTCGAACCCGTGGAAGAAAAGGAGCTTCCATCTCTTACAATCGAAATAAGCATACTTGGAGCGCTGGAGAGGATTCACGACCCCACACTCGTGGAAGTTGGCCGCCATGGTCTGTATATCCACTACAAAGGCATGTCGGGAGTATTGCTGCCCCAGGTTGCGGTAGAATACGGATGGGATCGCTTTACCTTCCTCGATCAGGTATGCCGCAAGGCCGGCTTGCGGCCGGGATCATGGAAATCCGAGGACGCGATTATCCATGTATTCGAGGGCTTGATATTCGGAGAAGCCTGAGAAACCGCCTATGCGCATTAGGAATGAAGGACTCAAGATCAGGGTCTAGACTCCTGCGGACTTGATCGGACCTTTCTTTAATAATTTCTTGATTTTTTTAAACCAGAAAAGGCGTAAAGTCTCCGCAGACCGGAAAAGTCCATAGAGAAGCGGCCGAGAAGAATAATCAACGGAACCCAACCTGTGCACTATCCTTCCGCCAAAGCCAGTCTTGAAAAGATAGAGCCCGGCCATAGGATGTGAGGGATCGTCGTTGGGGGGAATACCAAAAAAATCGTAGAACGCGCAACCTTCTTTTTTAGCCGCCTTTATGGCTGCCCATTGAATAGCGTAGGCAGGCATGAGATTACGTTTTTGATCGGATGACGCGCCGTAGAGGTAAATAGCTTGTTCGGCCTGATAGAGGGTTATGATAGCCGCCAAAGGCTCGGATTCATGACTGGCTACCCAGACAGATAGCCTGGGTTCCTCTGCTGTTCCTTTTCCCTCTGCCCTGGCTGTATCGAATAGCTTCTCATAGTAGCTTATGGGATGGATGGCTATGCCGTCCCGCAAGGCCGTTGTTCTGTAAAGCTCGTAGAATATGGGCAAGCCTTCGGAACCCTGGCGAGAAATTTCCACACCCCGCTTTTCGGCGAGCCTAATATTATAGCGCCATTTAGGTTTCATGGCCGAAAGCAGCTCGGTCTCGGTTTTTCCTAGGTTCAGGATTACCGTATCGGGCACCTGAACCGCGCTCCCCCTTCTGAGTTTTCCGGAGAACAGGTCTAGAAGGCCTTCGGAGTTTTCAAAAGGAATTTCCCAGTCCAGGTCGAAGCGTATAAAAAGAAGCCTTGTATCCAGGTGGGGAATCAGGGCCGCGGACAGGGTTTCGAGGTACTCCCTTGCCGTCCGGGTATGGGCGGGAAAGGTGGGGCCATGGGGCACATAGGCAAAGGAAAACCCCAATATCAGGGGGCGCAGCAGGACTAGAAGTTCGGCAGTCCGGCCATCTGGGTCTTGGTATTCCACCTGATAGGGCTTCCAGCCCGTGGAGGACTTGAACCTTGCCCAGAAAAGGCTCTGCATGAAACTTCGCGGAGCTTCCTGCGCGAAAATCATTCCCCCAGGTCCTTGGGAGGGTTCAGGAGCCCCCGCATCCTGGTTCTTTTGAGGAAAGAGCGAGGGGAGCCTTACTCTAAGCGGAGCCCCTTGGGTTTCCAGGGCGGGGCTGGCACGATCGCTCATCCTATTTCGCCGTTGCGCACCTTTTCCAGGACTATGGTCCTGCCCTCAGCCTTGAGCCTGGCATTGCCGGCCATGGCTATGCCTTCAGCCGCAACGAGGGGAATGGAAAAGAAGGTGTCGGCGTCGATCTGCGCCTGGGAAGGCGCTATGCCTTCGAAGCCATCGGCCAGAACCGAAGTGCCGGGAGCAGCCCAGGGCGCCTCGAGCACTTCCACCATTTCCTTCTGGCCATTGGTTTCGTCGATTTTGGAGGCCGCCAATAGCATGCCCCTGGATTCGACTCCCCTCAACTTGGCTGGCTTAAGGTTGTCCACCAGGACAATGTGTTTACCTAAAAGCTCCTCTTCACGATAAAAAGGCACAAGGCCCGACACTATCACCCTCTCTTGCCCCGATCCGTCGTCCAGGGTTTCTATATAGAGCTTATCCGCCTTGGGGTGCCGTTCGATTTTATCAATTTTGGCAACCTTGAGAGCCACCAGCCGAGCAAAACGCTCCTGGTGAGGCAGGTCGGCCAAGGGGATGACTTTAGTCTCCTGGGCTGGGGCTGTTGGCGCCGGCGCTGCATTTGGCGCCGGGCTGGCTTTGCTCTCCGCCTGGTTTCGCTCCGCTCTTTCCTTCTGGGATCCTGAATAGCGTTCCCTGAGTTGGGCTATATAACTTTCTTCCAGCTTATTAAAAAGGAGGCCCGTGCCCTGTACATCCTTCAAGCCCTCCCGCATGCCTAGAGTCGACCAGTCCAGGAAACCGGATCCGATGCGCTGGCCCAGCTGGGCTGCCAGCTTCTCCGCCGCCTGGGGAAGGAAGGGATGGAGCATGACGGCAAGATCCTTGAGTACATAACAGAGATCGCAGAGAAGGGATTCGGCCTTTTCGGGATCGGAGATCCTGGTTTTCCAGGGCTCAGAGTCCTGGAAACGCTTATTGGCCAAATCGGAGAGCTGGAACACTTCCCTCAGGGCGTCACGGAGGTCAGCCCTCTCCAGGTATTCCGTAACCCTCGATTCGATTTCCCGGGCTTTTTTCCAGAACAGCTCGTCGGACTTGCCTTGAGGGATAGCGCCGCCGTAATACCTGGAGATAAAGCTGAGGGTTCTATTAGCCAAGTTACCCAGGTTTCCGATGAGTTCTCCGTTGATCTTTTCCAGAAAGTCTGCCCAGGTGAAAGTGTAGTCCGAAGTCTCGGGCCGGTTCCAGAAGATATAGAAGCGCCACAGGTCGGCAGGAATACCGGTTTCCATCACATCGGTGCCGAAAACGCCAATACCCTTGGATTTGGAGAATTTGCCCGCTTCGTAGTTGAGATATTCTGAGCTGGACATATGGTGTAGCATAGTCCAGTTTTTGCCGGTACCCAGTTGGCTGGAGGGGAAGATGACGGTATGGAAGGGAATATTGTCTTTTCCGATGAACTGGAAAAGATCCACTTCTTCGGGGTTCTGCCACCAGGTTTTCCAATCGAAGCCCTTTTCGGCACCCAAGCCTGCCGTCATGGACACGTAGCCTATGCATGCGTCGAACCAGACGTAGAATACCTTGTTTTCAAAACCCTTCTTGGGCACGGGGATGCCCCACTTCAAATCCCTGGTGATGGCTCTGGGCTTGAGGCCGTCCCTCAGCCAGGCCTGTGTCATCTGCACAGCGTTCTTGGCCCAGAAACCCTCGGTGCTGGCCTTGTCCAACCAGGGTTCGAGCTTGTATTTGAGTTTGGGCAAATCTATATATAGATGGGTGGTTTCCTTCAGGTGGGGAGTGGAGCCGCAGGTGGAGCATTGGGGTTCCTTGAGCTCCGTGGGCTCCAGAAGCTTGCCGCAGTGCTCGCACTGGTCGCCCCTGGCTCCCGCATAGCCGCAGGAGGGGCAGGTTCCGCGAACGTAGCGGTCGGCCAGGAACCTTCCGCAACTGTCGCAATGAAGCTGCTCTATTGTCTGCTGGGTTATGAAGCCGTTCCTGTCCAAGTCCAAGAAAATGGACTGGGTGATTTCGGTATGTTCTGGCGCCGAGGTGCGGCCGAACTTGTCAAAGGCAATGCCGAACCAGGAATAGATATCCCTGTGCACCGTGAAAAAACGGTCGCAGAGTTCCCTAGGGCTTACGCCCTCCTCCAAGGCCTTGGTTTCAGTAGCGGTTCCGTACTCGTCGGTACCACAAATATAGAGGGTTTCATAGCCCCTGAGTCTGCAAAACCTGGCAAACACGTCGGCCGATAAAACCTGGATAAGATTCCCGAGATGGGGAACGTTGTTGACATAGGGCAGGGCTGAGGTAATGAGTCTTCGCTTCATATCGTTGCACAATATCCGCGCCTAAAGGGGCTGTCAAGAATACTGGACCGTGATACTATTTCAAGACGATGGTCGTATCGATGCTCATGCTTATCGTAGCGCTTCCCGAGACGACAAGTATAAAAGACAAGCGAAGGGTCCTGTCCGGTATGAAGAGTAGGCTGCAGAGAAAATTCCATCTTTCCTGCGCCGAGGTGGATCTTCAGGACTCACTGGGTTTTGCCCAGCTGGGCGCCGCACTGGTATCCAACTCCAGAGCTTTTGGGGAAAAGGTCTTGAATGAGGCTGTCAGTTTTGTGGAGGACAGCTTTCCCGTGAATATTCACGAAGTGCAAATACATTCGGAATTTTATCAGTGATAGTAAGAGGGGTTAGGATGATGGGTTTACGGCGCAGACTTTGCACGACTCTTGCCATTCTGGGTCTTGCGGTAATTATGGCTTCTTGTGTCGGCGTGGACACAACAGTGAGTATTTCTGCCGATGGTTCGGGCAAGGTTTTAGCGGAGTATCGAGTCTCGGAGGAGCTGATAGCCTTTGGGGAGCTAGAGGCCAACAAGGATCTACTGCCTATTCCCCTGAGCAGGGCCGATGTGGAAAAGAGCCTCGCCGGTTCATCCGGATTGGAGTTAAAATCCTGGTCCAGCAAAAAGCAGGGCAGCGATATGCTCGTATCCACTGTTATTGCATTCAAGGACCTGGATGCCCTCATGTATTATCTGGATCCCAGCGGTAAATTGGCGGTATATGAAAAAAATCAGGGCGGTCAATCCATCCGCTTTTCCTTGGGAGACAAGTTGCCCGATCTCGATCCGGACATGAAGGTTCTAGCCCAGGAAGCCTTCGAACCCTATGATTTCAAGTTCAAACTAGAATTGCCTTCTCCGGCTACCTCTGCTGGGTCGGTTCATCCTGCGGTACGCACTACCAGGGATGGAAACAAGGTTTCTTTCGAAGGTCGAATGAAAGATATCGTGATCGCTCAAACCGTCCCCAGCATGGATGTGGCCTGGTAAGGCGACGCCGCGGTACCGGCACTCACCAAACCCCTACTCTTCCCTCTTCTCCTTGTCTATTGCCATAAACCTGGCTCTCACGAGGTGGCCCAGGCCCCTGCTGTCTATATCCTGGGCAGCTCTCCTGGCTCGTTCGGATTTGCTTATCTCCTCCTGGAAAAGGTCCTCCTGAAACAGGGATTGAGCCTTTAAACCCGAAAGCCCCAGGCCTACGAGGCGCAGAGGACTTAGTCCATTCCAGTTTTTATCTAAAATGAGTTTTGCCGTTTCGAACAGCTCGTCTGAGGACAAAAATGGTTTTTGCCTTGAGTATTGCCGGTGAATGGAGCTAAAGTCTGAAAACCTGAGCTTGAGCACCAGGGTTGAAGCAGTGGAGCCATGAACGATTCTGCCGGCCAATTCATCGGAGAGCAAACGCAGTGTGTCTAGAATAAATTCCCTGTCGCTCCTGTCTTTTTCAAAGGTTCGTTCCGCGCTGATGGACGGCCTCTTAGGGGAAATAGAACGGATACCCGGATCCTTTCCATCGGCGGCGGCACGCAGAAATGCAGCGGAAGCCTTGCCCAATTTGGATTCCATAATGGGAAGAGAAGCTCTCTGAATATCAGACACCGACTTGAGTCCCATCCCTTTTAATAGAACTCGGGTTTTCTCTCCTGCGCCCCAGAGCTTTTCCAGGGGAAGAGCGGCCATAAAATTCTTTTCTTCACCCTCAGGCACGATAGTAAGGCCATTGGGCTTTTTGAGCCCCGAGGCAATTTTGGCGACATAGGCATTGCAGCTAACCCCTATGGATATGCTCAAGCCTGTTTCGAGGCCTATCGCTTGCTTGATGAGGCCGGCCGCCTTTTCGGGATTTCCCCAGAGCCTATCGGTTCCAGTCATATCCAGCAGCGCTTCATCGATGGAGAGTTGAATCATATCGGGAGTAAAGCCTAGAAGAATGTCCATGATTTTTCTGGAAACCTGAGCGTAGCGTTGCATCCTGACGGGAAGAAATATGCCTTCAGGGCAGAGGCGAAAAGCCTCTGAAATAGGCATCGCCGAATGCAGTCCGAAAGCCCTGGCCTCGTACGAGCAGGTGGAGACAACGCCCCTATGCCCTGGACGCGCGCCCACTATAACAGGCTTTCCCTTAAGATCCGGATTGTCGTTTTGCTCGACGGATGCGAAGAAAGCATCGAGATCCACATGAAAGAAAACAAGGCCCATACCCTCCATGGTGACCCTTCAGGAGGGCTTAGTCAATCGCACAACGCAAAGGCCCTTTATTGACATTAAGTGTTCTTTCCATTAGCTTTCTGCCCAGTGATTTGGCAATACAGCACTAAGCGGGGCATCGCCCCGACATTCCACTCCCTTTACGGAGGAATCGAGTAATGGCAAAAGCGAAATTCGTGTTCGCATTCGGTAATGGCGTCGCAGAGGGCGCCGGTTTGAGCAAAGATATTCTAGGCGGCAAAGGCCAGGGCCTCATGGACATGACCAAGATTGGTCTTCCCGTTCCCGCTGGCTTTACGATCAGCATTCCCGCCTGTGAGGAATATTACAAAGGCAAGCGCAAGCTTCCCAAAGTTATTGTGGACGAAGTGAAAACCGCAGTGCTCAAGCTGCAGAAAATGACGGGCAAGAAATTGGGTGATTCCAAGGATCCCCTCTTGGTTTCAGTACGCTCCGGCGCTGCCAGATCCATGCCCGGCATGCTCGAGACGATTCTCAACCTGGGACTCAACGATGAGTCGGTCCAGGGGCTCGCGGCCAACACCGGAAATCCCCGTTTTGCCTACGACTCCTATCGCCGCTTTATCCAGATGTATTCCACCACCGCCATGGGTCTTTCCAAGGAGCCCATGGAGGAAATGCTCTCGGAAATGAAGAAAAAGCTCGGCGTTAAAAACGACACCGATCTCAAGGCTGAGGATTTAAAGGAACTCTGCGCCGAATTCAAGGCCTTCTACAAGTCCAAGAAGGGCGAAGAATTCCCCCAGGACCCCATGCAGCAGCTCTGGGGAGCCATTGACGCGGTATTCAATTCCTGGGAGGCCGAGAAATCGGTAACCTACAGACGCGTTGAAAAGATCACCGACCTCAAGGGTACGGCGGTCAACGTCGTGCAGATGGTATTCGGCAACAAGGGCGACAACTCCGGTACCGGCGTTTGCTTCACCCGGGATCCCAATTCCGGCAAGAACGAGTTCTACGGCGACTGCCTGATCAACGCCCAGGGCGAGGATGTCGTAGCCGGCATCCGCACCCCCATGAAACTGGTCGAGCTGGCCACCAAGCTTCCCAAGGCCTACAAGCAGCTACTGCAGGTTAGGAGCATCCTGGAAAAGAACTTCAAGGAAATGCAGGATCTGGAGTTCACCATCGAGGATGAGAAGCTCTACATGCTCCAGTGCCGCACTGGCAAGCGCCTGCCTGCCGCCGCCTTTAAAATCGCGGTGGACATGGTCAAGGAAGGCCTCATCACCAAGGAAGAGGCGATTCAGCGTATAACGCCCGAGCAGATCGAAGGCGTGTTCTATCCCATCATTGATGCGGCCGCCGTGGGTCCTGCCAAGCTCAAGGAGCTCAAGCTGGCCACCGGTATCGACGCCGTTCCCGGCGCAGCAGCCGGCAAGCTCGTCTTCAACGCCGAGGATGCCGAGTCCATGGCTTCCAAGGGCGAGAAGGTCATCCTCATCCGCCGCGAAACCTCGCCTGAGGATGTGGGCGGCATGTTCGCAGCCCAGGGCATTCTCACCGCCACCGGTGGCAAGACCTCCCACGCCGCCGTCGTAGCCCGTGGATGGGGCAAGTGTTGCATAGTCGGCTGCGAAGCTCTGGATATCGATGACAAGGCCAAGCTCGTGAAAGTGGGCGGCAAGGTGCTCAAGCAGGGCGATGAGGTTACTCTCAACGGCACCACTGGCGAAGTTTTCGCCACATCCATGCCCTTGACCAAGCCAGAACAGTCCAAGGAATTCAAGACCCTCCTATCCTGGTGCGACAAGGTACGGAGCATGAAGGTTCGCACCAACGCCGACACCCCCCAGGATGCTGCCAAGGCCGTCGAACTGGGCGCCGAAGGCATCGGCCTTTGCCGCACCGAGCACATGTTCTTCAAGGACTTCAAAAATCCCGCCAACTCTGAAAAGCGCCAGCTGGCCATTCAGGAGATGATCATCGCCGACGACCTGGAGACCAGAAAGAAGGCTCTGGCCAAGCTCCTGCCCTTCCAGCGCGAGGATTTTATCGGCATTTTCGAAGCCATGAACGGCAAGCCCGTCACCATAAGGCTCATCGATCCTCCCTTACACGAGTTCACTCCCAAGGACGACAGCGGAGTCAACAAGCTCTCCAAGGTCACCGGCAAAAGCCCTGAGTTCATCAGGATGCGCTGCGACCAGCTCCATGAGTCCAATCCCATGCTCGGCCACAGAGGCTGCCGCCTGGCCATCACCTATCCCGAGATTCTCGACATGCAGGTGACGGCTATCATCGAAGCAGCGGTGGAGTGCGAGAGGAAGAAGATCAAGGTGCTGCCCGAGATCATGATCCCCCTCACGATCGACAAGAAGGAATTCCAGATTCTGGCCGACCAGACCAGGGCTGTGGCCGACGCGATCATCGCCAAGGCCAAGTCCAAGCTTAAGTATCTAGTGGGCACTATGATCGAGATTCCCAGGGCAGCCCTCCTGGCCGACGAAGTGGCCGAGGCCGCTGAGTTCTTCTCCTTCGGCACCAACGACCTCACCCAGATGACCCTGGGTCTCTCCCGGGACGATGCGGGCCGCTTCCTCCCGGACTATGTCATGTCCGAGAAGGAAGGCGGCAAGGCTATCTTCGCCCAGGACCCCTTCGTGTCCATAGATCAAAACGGCGTAGGCAAGCTGGTTAAGATGGGTATCGAGGGAGGCCGCACTTCCCGCCCCACTCTCAAGGTGGGTATCTGCGGTGAGCACGGCGGCGAGGCCAAGAGCGTCAAGTTCTGCCACTCCGTGGGCATGAATTACGTGTCCTGCTCCCCCTACCGGGTGCCCATAGCCCGGCTGGCAGCTGCCCAGGCGGTAATCGAAGATTCCGCCAAGGCCAAGCCGGCCAAGAAATCCGCATCCAAGGTTGCCAAGACAGTAAAAGCAGTCAAGGCCCCAGCCAAAGGTCGCGGAAGACCTGCAACCAAGGCTGTAAAAGAAAGCGCCGCCAAGACCGCCAAGACCCCCAAGAGCGCCGTGGCCAAGAAGACCCTAAAAGCCAAGGCTGTCAAGACTGTGGCGAAAAAAACGGTCGCTAAAAAAGCCGCCGCTCCCAAGGCTTTAAAAGCTACCCGCGGACCCAAGGCGGCTAAGGCAAGCGTCAAAAGCGCTAAGACGGTAAAAGCCAAGCCCGTGGCC
>CAZHSK010000003.1:16750-31778 GCA_964535235.1 uncultured Treponema sp.
CGGGCAGCCCCCCTTTATTGCTTCGGCTTCCCGCGAGGCCTCATCGCCAGGGTGCAGCGCGTATTTCGAATATTGCCTAAAAGGCCTTTTCAGTGTCTAAAAGAATGCTCACAGGCCCCTCCAGGGCTGCATCTATGTGCATGATTTCCCCGAAAGCTCCCGTCTGGGTTGGGATGCCGAGGGACTCGAGACGGCTGCTGAAAAACTGGTACAAACTCAAGGCTTTTTCATTGCCCGCGGCCATGGAAAAGGAAGGCCGTCTGCCTTTTCTGGCATCGGCGTAAAGGGTAAACTGGGAGATAACCAGAGCTTCCAGGGATAAATCTGCAATCGAAAGATTCATCTTTTCGTTTTTATCCATGAAAATTCGCAACTGTGTAATCTTCTCTGCCAGATATTCAGCTTCCTTTTCTCCATCATCTTTCCCAACGCCCAGAAAGATGATAAGCCCGCTGCCTATCTTGCCTACGGTCTTTCTTTCCATGGCCACATCGATGGATACGGCGGCGGAGGATACCCGCTGAACGATAGCCCTCATCAGCAGGCAGCCCTGGCTCTATAGGCTTCCACCATGGTTTCGACTATATCTTCCGGCTTGGGACTTAAAAAAAACGCCGAACCCATCACAAGCACATCGGGCCCTGCCTCGGCAGTGATGTTGGCCGTTCCTGGACCGATTCCACCATCCACCGAGATGAGAAATTTCAGTCCCATGGCGGCTCTCAGGGCCTTGAGCTTCTTTACCTTGTCCAGACAGAAGGGAAGAAGCTCCTGCCCGCCATAGCCGGGATTGACGGTCATTATGAGTATCAGGTCTATAAAAGGGAGGAGTTCCACAACAGTGGACACCGCCGTGGAGGGCACAAGGGAAATACCCGGTTTTTTGCCGAGAGCTCTTATATTCTGGACGCAGCGGTGGGCGTGAACGCATACCTCTGGGTGGAAGCTGATATAATCGGCTCCGGCTTCGGCGAAGGCTGCCAGGTGTCGTTCGGGCTCCTCCACCATGAGGTGGGCATCCAGGGGCAGCCTGGTTTTGACGCGGATATCCTGAACCATTTTGGCGCCGAAGGTAATGGGCGGGACAAAATGTCCATCCATCACATCCAGATGGATCCAGTCTGAGCCTGAGCGTTCTATGAGACCCAGGGCCGCGCCTATGTCGGCGAAGTCGGCTGATAGTATGGATGGTGCAATTAATGGCCTGTGCATGGGTAAATTCTATCATGAGCTGCTTTTCCAGTGAACAGGTATCGATTGACTCTTGTCTTCCCGATCGGTTAGTATGATTTATTACAGCGATACTCGGAATTGGATAAGCATGCAAAATCAGGATCGCGTTTCATCCTTGCTCGCGCTGGGCTATGAATGTCTCAAGAATGCCGACCTTAACTCGGCACTCAAGTCATTTGACCAGGCCATGCATGAGGATTTCGACAGCGAAGAAGTGCTCTACTCCATGAAATGCGGCCAATTCTGGAACGGCATCATAGAAGAGCTCAAGAGTCTGGAAACTCCCTTGGGCAAGGGAGACAGGGTTGTCCTGCGCTGGAAGTCATTCCAGGATTTTCTGGCCAGAATACCCGGAGATTTTGAAAAGACCCTCTATGCATTCAAGCGTATGGCCTTTGGCCTAGCCTTGGATTTTTACCTTTCGGTTCCCGATGAGGTGAAGGCATCCTTGGGAGCCGAGTTCGATTTCAGGCTGGGCAGGTGCAGGAAAGCACTGGGCGATTACGAGACGGCGCTGCAGCACCTGGAGCGGGCAGCCAAGTTCAAGAAGGACGATGCGCGGTACATGGCCGAACTGGCGGACTGCCAGGCCTTGTCCGGCGAACAGAGGATTTCCAAGACCCTTTTCCGGGAGGCTTTTTTCCTGGCCCCCGATAAAATAGACCTGGAGCTGCTGGAATCGGATATGATTCGAAAGCTCATCCAGAAGACCCAGGGGCACAGGGGCAAGGGCAAGGATATGGCGGAATGGATTCCCGTATACGGAGAGCTGTCGGGGCTCTTTGGTCTTTCCCGGGAACTTACCCCATCCGAACGTTCGAGACTTACATCCTCCACGTTCCAACTGGAGAACGATCTGAGGGAAAACCCCTCCCTCGAACAGATTCTGAAACCCCGGCTTTTAAACCGTTATTTCTGGCTTTTGAGCCATTACGAGGCTACCGGCGCCGAACAGGCCAAGGTGGATAAGACATTGCAGAAAATCCGACTGCTCGACGAGGAAATCTTCAAGCAGTATGAATCTTAGTGAGGAGAACGCCATGGCAGACAGTCAGCTTGCCGCCAAAGTACTTCAGATGCTCAATGAGGAAAAATGGACCAGGGCAACGCTACAGAATTATTCTCTGAGCAGCCTCAAGGAATTGGATCTCCTCATCGAGGAAGCTGAAGCAACATCTCTAGTCGACGAACTCCTCGAAGTCTGCAACGAGCACCTGTCGCACACAAAAAACAGCGTCATCGCTCTTTACTGCGCCGGCATAGTTTCCCTGCGCAAGCAGCCTTCGGATGAATCCTACCTGAGCCAGCTTATGGATCTCTTTGCCGAGGCTAAGCGTGGCAATATCGTCGAGTTCATCTGCCTGCGCATACTGGACTATGGAGAGAACAAGGTCGCTCTTTCTAGACTGGCTGAATGCTACGAAGGCGAGGAAAAGGCCGAGCAGCGCTATGAAGTATGGGAACGCTTGGTTAAAATCGACTACGAAGAAGCCGACATCGTCAAGCTCATCGCCGAGCGCAAGGACAGACAGGGCCAGAGGGAAGCGGCCATAGACTATTTTAAGAAAGCCCTGCTCCGCTATATTAATAAGGGCTTGTCCACAAACGTGCGGGAAATTTGGCTCAAACTGGTGGAATACTGCCCCGAGGACATAGATTTCTTCTTCCACGTGCAGAAAAAAATCGCGTCTCTCATCTCGCCGGACAAGGCTGCTACCCTTCTCATGGACCTCTACAATCATTATAAGGGCATGAAGGAGTGGAATACGGCCTTGGATATTCTCAAGATTGTCATAGAGTACGATGAGCGAAATCCGGCAATGCGGAAAGAGCTTATCGAGTGCTACTCGGGCAAGTATTCGGGACACTCCCGGCTTCAGGACTATCTCAAGCTGTCCAATATCGCACAATCTTATAGATCCCTTCACGAAGCGATGGACGATTTTGAAAAACATATCGTCTTCGACGTTGGCAACTTCGTCTTTCACCGCACCTGGAATATCGGCCGAATCGCTACCGTAAAAGGCGATGAGGTGACGATAGATTTCGCAAAATCCAGGGGACACAAAATGTCTCTTAAGATGGCAATTGAAAGCCTCATGCCCTTGTCCAAAGATCACATTTGGGTGCTCAAGGCCATCTGGCCCAAGGACAAGCTGAGGGAAAAGGTCAAGACCGACATAGTCTGGACTCTCAAGACAATCATCAAGAGCTTTAACAATTCGGCGGATTTCAAGCGCATCAAGGCTGAGCTAGTCCCCTCCACGCTCACCGACAGCGAGTGGAACGGATGGAGCACCAAGGCCAAGGAAAAGCTCAAGACAGACGCTTCCTTCGGAAATGCCGAAAAAGATATTTCTACCTTCATCGTGCGGGACAGGCCTCTCTCCTTCGAGGAGAAAGTGTACATCCAGTTCAAGGCTGAAAAGTCGTACTTCGCCAGGGTGGCCTATTTCAGGGATTATCTGGAATCCAACGAATATGATTCGGAATACTTCAGCGAGATGTACGGATACTTCCTGAGCTTCCTCAAATCCTACCAGAGCGTGGACGAACATGTCATCGCGTCCTTCCTTCTGCTCAAGGAGTTCAGCGTAAAGAACAAGCGTTTCCAGCTCCCGGCGGGCATACAGTTTACAGAGCTCTTCGCCGAGATCGAAAAACCATTGGATGTCTACCTCAGCATCAAGGATAGCGACCTCAAGAACGCCTATATTCAGCACATCAAGAATTTCGTACCGGGTTGGCCCGAACTCTTTATCGGACTTCTGCCCTACGCCCGGTCCAAGTGGATGCTGGACTCTCTCAAGAACGCCGGCCATTTGGACAAGCTGAAGCGCATGGCCATGGCGATAGTGGAAAATTACAAGGATTACAGGGAAGCCTTCATCTGGCTGGTAAAAGACTTGAGGGACGAGCCCTGGTTTGCGGAGCTGGGCATCGTCTACGAAAAAATCCTCCTCACGCTTCTCCACATTCTGGACATCACCTACAAGGAAATCGACAATCACAAAAACACCACGGAAAACCGTAAGATAAACAAGTTGGTGGATAATATTCTATTCCATGACCATGTGCTGGAAAAGTTCCTTCTGGATACCAATATCGAAACCACGGAACGTGTTTATGCCCTCCTCATGGACATCAAGGAAGTCGATCCGGCCAAAAAGCTGGATATCAAGCGCAAGATTTCGGAGAAATTTCCCAAGCTCCGCTTCTTCGGAGAAGAAGAAAAACTCACGGTTTCCAGGGGCCTCATAGTTACCGCAGCCAAATACACGGAAAAAAAGAAGCTCATGGAAACGATCATGGAGATCGAGGTTCCCCAAAACCAGAAGGAAATTTCCTTCGCTCTTTCCTTAGGCGACTTAAGGGAAAATGCAGAGTACAAGGCGGCCAAGGAAAAGCAGGACGAGCTGAACGCCCGGGTGGGCAAGCTGAAGAACGAACTGGATCGTGCACGGATTTTCGATACATCCACCATCAGCACATCCAAGATCTCTTTTGGCACCATCGTATCGCTGACCAATGAAATAAGTGGTGAAAAAGAGCGTTATACGATCCTAGGCCCCTGGGAATCCGATCCGGCGAAGAATGTTATTTCCTATCTTTCGCCCTTGGGCAAGAAACTCTTCGGTCACAAGACAGGAGAGCGCTTGAGTTTTGCCATACACGACAGGACCTTTGAATACAGCATAGATTCAATTGAGGCTGCTGAGATCTAGGTCAGTACTCTAGGCGTCGAGCTCCATAAAAGCGACTCCCCCAGTAGTATTCCGACAGGCTGGAAATAATAACCCCTCGCTGCGGTCCTTCAGAGGCTGAATGAATGAAGGAATCACCGCC
The DNA here is from genome assembly GCA_964535235.1 of uncultured Treponema sp. GTDB lineage: Bacteria > Spirochaetota > Spirochaetia > Treponematales > Rectinemataceae > UBA2256. The sequence goes on from CAZHSK010000003.1 coordinate 21,830, forward strand.
GAGAGCCAAGCCGACATGGAATATCCTGCCTTCTTCGGCGAAGAGGAGAATGTCCCCCGGTTCTATGGACTCAGCTTTTTTCCCGAAGCTTGCGAAGCCTTCGCTGGTGCGCGGAAAGGTTTCTCTGTCCGGAAAGCTGGCCTTTAGCACCGCCCTCAGAAAACCCGAACAATCTACCCCTTCCCTGCTTTCGCCCGCGAAGCGGTATGCAGTCCCTTGCCAGCCCAGGGCTTCGGCTATGAGGAGTATGCCCCCGATCCGAGACTCCTCGGGCTGGTGAAACCAGGGTGGAGGCAGGCTTGAAGAGCCAAGGCTGAAGGGTATTTCCGGCATGGTATTGGATGCAGTGCCGAAGCCCTGGGCTGCGGGTACCTGGGATGCTAGGAACCTGGTTCCGGGAATAGGTGCCAGGAAAAAAAGGAAGGCCCAGGCCGCGAAGGCCGCCCCCCTACTCCCTGCCTTCCTCATTCCCTGAAGCCTCGTAGCGTGAAAGGAATTCCCTACTAAACTCTATAAAACGGTTCTGGCTTATGGCCAGCCTGATATCCCTTATAAGCTTGCCCAGGAAGTGTAGGTTATGCCTTGTGGCTAACATGGAGTAGAGGATCTCTCCATTGCGGTAGAGGTGGCGAAGATAGGCTCGGGAGTGCTTCATGCATACAGGGCAGGAACATTCGGGATCTATGGGAGTAAAATCCTTCTCATAACAGGCCTTTTTAATGCTGATCTGTCCTGAGGACGTGAATAAAAGACCATTCCGGGCGGTTCTGGTAGGATAGACGCAATCGAATATGTCTATGCCGTTGCGAACTGCCTCCAGAATATAATCGGGCGTTCCTATGCCCATGAGATAGCGGGGTTTATCCTGGGGTAAAAAGGCCGCGGTGTGCTCCAAGTATTCCACGAAAATATCCTTGGGCTCTCCCACTGAAAGTCCGCCTATGGCAATACCTGGTAGATCCAGTTCGGCTATGCGCAGAGCGCTCTCCTTCCTGAGATCCTTATAAAAATTGCCCTGCACTATCCCGAAAAGGGAGCCTCTGTAGCCTGTCTCTTCCCGAAGCTCCAACCATCGAGTCTTGGCTCGCGCTGCCCAGCCATGGGTTATTTCCATGTACTTTTTAGCCTTCTTCTCTTCTTCACCCCAGGCCGAACATACGTCGAGCTGCATCTGTATATCGGAATTGAAGGCTTCTTGAATTTCAACCACATTCTCAGGTGTCAAGAAATGCTTGGCTCCGTCTATATGGGACTGGAAGCTAAAGCCCTCGGTACTCACCTTTCTAAGGGATGCGAGGGAAAAAATCTGAAAGCCTCCCGAGTCGGTGAGAAAATTGCCCGTCCAGCCTGAAAAGCCATGCAATCCTCCGGCGCTGCGGATAAGCTCATGCCCTGGTCGGAGATAGAGATGGTAGGTGTTGGCCAGGACTATTGAAAAGCCCATGGCCTGGATATCCTCATAATCCATGGCCTTGACCGTAGCCAGGGTTCCCACGGGCATGAAGGCGGGAGTCTGGACTAAGCCGTGAGGCAGGTATATATGGCCTGTCCTGGCCTGGGATCCGCTATCCCTTTGGGCTTGGATGAATATGCCCTTCTGTGACATCGACACTCCTCGTTCTAGTGTTTTTAGGTCCATTAGGTTCGAGCCCTGGAATAGCCCAGGGCGGCGATGAGAGAAAAGACCAGCGTGATTGTCCATATTCCGGAGGCTGGGGAAAGCCAGCCGGTTTTCGCCGCCAGGGAGCCCAGCATCTGGGCGACATAATATACCGTGGCCGCGCCTAGGCTGAACAGGAGGCTCATAAGGAGGGAATTCTTGCGAAAAAGCCCAGCAAAGGCTATGGAGAGACCGTAGACAATAAGGGGGGTAAGAAGGAAGGAAAATCGCTTATGTAGTTCCGTCCTGGCCTGAGTCGAAGGCAGACCGGAGCTTTCCAAGGATTCGATATAGTTACACAAATCCTTGCTTTTCATGTGTTCGGGTTTTTCTCGCACAAGCGAAAAATCCTCAGGCGAGGCCTTCAGTCTGGGGTTTCGGTATTCTGTTTCCTTCGATTCGGTCCATACGCCTTTTTCATCCGCCGCATATACCGTGGCGAGGGGAAAAATCCAGGATTCTCCGTCCCACTCGCCCTTAGCCGCCAGGATTCGCAGGCTCGGTCTGCCTTCTGCATTCCTTTCCACGATATCCACCTCGCTGAGTCGATTTGTTGCGGAGTCGAAGCGTCTGACTCTGTATACCATAGCTCCTCCCTCATCCATTATTGTGAGGTTGGACGCCGGCATGGGCTTGGCTCCCTGACTGGTCATCTCCGAATAGAGCCTATCCTTTGCTAGTAGGGTCGGTATGGCTAGTTGATCTTTAACGAGGAAGACTGAAAAAGATAGAAACACGGAAAAGGCGAGTACATAGAGACTAAGACTCTGGACACTTATTCCAGAACCCCAGATGACCATGAGTTCCCCGTCGGCATGGAGTTCGGCCAGGCAGAGCGTTATCGCAAAAAGGTAGGCTACTGGAAGGACTTCCACTGCATAGGTTGGGAGTCCGGAGAACAGCCAGAGCAGTACCTTACCCAGTGGAGCCTCAACGGCCAGAATTCTCCATAGGGATGTAAAAAGATCGGCCAGGAGGAACAGGCCCATGAGAAAGGCTTCTCCACCCAGAAAGCGCAGGATGACGCTGCTTAGCAATTGTCTTCTAAGCAGCTTGGGCGAGGCCTGCGTCTTCCGCTTTTTATTAGAACTCCCGGACTGCGAGACCATCATATGATCCTTCTCGCCCCGGACTTGCGAAAGACGATCATGCTGATGGCTGCGAAGAATACCAGTATATTGGGTAGCCACATCGCGAGTGAGGGCGAAATGCTGCTACGCAAGCCCAGTGTTTGTCCCGCAAATAGCAGACCCCAGTAGAGCGTCGAAAGAATCAAGGCTATGCCGAATCCTGCAGTTCTGCCTGCCTTTTTAGTGCCCAATCCCAGAGGAAAGGCCAGAAGGGCGAAGAAGAATCCGGCGGCGGGGATGGCGAATTTCTTGCTGTATTCCAGCTTGTAGAGTTGGAGAGAACGATCCATGGGTGCAAGAGCCGCTGCCTGGTTGAAACTGGATAGGCTGCGGAACAATTGTTTTTCCAGTTCCGAGTTTGCGGCCATGCTTTCCGGCTCCTCCAGGCTCCTGGCTGCTTCTCTGGAGTATATTGCCAGCAACTCGCTCCTGGATTCGGATTTCTGCCGATCCGCATCGGAAATCCTTTTATCCAGAAGGCCCTGCTTGCGGCCTATGGCTTGAGAGAGTTCCCGACTGCTCATCTCCGATGGACCCGTGTTGGAAAACCCCACGATAGGCTGATGTATGGTAAAGCGGTATTCGAGGCTATCGGCGCTGGACACCGAAAAGCCTTCTTCGGCGTCGGTCTTCACCTTGTGTTCGAGAATATCCTTCATGGTTATGACAGCACCGCTGTTTTCCTTGTCTATGGAAAGGCTGGCTCCCTCGGCCCATATAAAGGTTTCGCCGGTCTTGGAATTGGTTTCAAAGAGAAGAAGATCGCCGATTTCTCCTTCCTTTTTTTCTCCAGTAACCACAACCAAGTCATTGTAGCGTTTTATGGAATAGGGTTCCAGCTCAATGGACGCCGAGGCCTCCACCAGCTTAGCATAGACGACTTTGAAGCTTTTGGCGCTCCTGGGCAGGAAGAAATCGTTGGCGATAAAGGAAAACGAGGCTATGACAACCCCGAGTATGAGAAATGGCGCATAAAGGGCAAGGGGAGGAATCCCGAGGGATGAAAAGGCCAGAATTTCGTTATCGGTGTTGAGCCTCGCCGAGGTCATGAGGGCTCCCGACAGGGAGGCGAAGGGAAAGGCAATGGCCACTACCGAAGGAAGGGAATAGATGAGGAGAAGTATCGTTTGATCCAGGGGGGCGTTTTTAGCCAGAATATCTTCGGCCAGGAGCAAAATCTGGTTTATGAAAAACACGACAAAGAAAAACAGAAAGGAGATGAGGAAGGAAAGGAAAAATTCCCCCGCGATATAGCCGAAAACGGTTCGCGGAAAGCCTCGTGCCGTCTTTCCCCTGGATAGCATGGTGAAAGACCTCCTTTATACTCCCGTGGACCCGAAACCCCCATCACCGCGGCTTGTCGCCGCCAGGATTTCCCCTACTTCGAAGCGAGCATGTTCAAAGGTGCTAATAACCAGCTGGGCTATCCTGTCGCCAGGCTGAATGAATACAGGCTCACTACCCAGGTTGATAAGGATGACCTTGATCTCGCCCCTGTAATCCGAATCTATCGTGCCTGGACTATTGAGGCAGGTAAGGCCCTTTTCAAGGGCGAGACCCGATCGGGGCCGCACCTGGGCTTCGCAGCCCTCGGGCAGCTCCAGCCTGATCCCCGTGGGAATGGCCATGCGCTCCATGGGCTGGATCCATAGGCCTTCTGTCAGGCAGGCCCGAAGATCGGCGCCCGCCGAACCTGGAGTCTTGTACTCAGGCAGACGGGCGCCGTTTTCGAGAAGAACCTTGAGCTTCAGCGATTTCATCGCCTTCTGAAGGAATCCCTTCTGTCTTCAAAACGTCTGGAATCCCTGGAATCCCTATCCCTGGGTCCCCTGTCTCTGGGAGGCCTGTCGTCCCGGCTCGAGGGGGGCAGCTGCCCATTCTCGTCCAGAGCGGCCAGCATGGCCAGGTTGAGCCGGCCCATATGGTCGATCTCCATGAGCTTGACCTTTACCACATCCCCTTCTTTTACCACATCGGTAACGCGCTCCACTCTTTCCTTGGAGAGCTTGGAAATATGGACCAGGCCTTCCTTGCCGGGCATGATCTCCACAAAGGCGCCGAACTCCATGATGCGCTTCACCGCTCCTTCGTAGATCTTGCCCACCTCGGGCTCTTCCACGAGGCTCAAGACCGCATCCCTGGCGTCGTAGGCGGATTTCTGATTCTTGCCGTAGATGGTGACGTTGCCTTCTTCGTCCACGTTGATCTGGACGTCGAATTTTTCGCACATGCCCTTGATGTTCTTGCCAGCGGGCCCAATCACCGCGCCGATCTTTTCCTGATCCACTCTGGCGGTCACAACCTTGGGGGCGAATTCGGAAATATCGACAGCAGGAATTGCCATGGTGCTTTCCATGATGCCGAGTATGTGGAGACGGCCTCTTCTAGCCTGCTCCAGGGCCTTGGACAGTATCTCGGTGCTGACGCTGGAGATTTTAATGTCCATCTGGAAGCCGGTGATACCTTCCTTGGTACCGGCGACCTTGAAGTCCATGTCGCCTAAGTGGTCTTCATCACCCAGGATATCCGAGAGCACGGCAAAGCGTTTTTCGTCCGTGATGAGGCCCATGGCGATGCCCGCGACGGGTTTTTTCATGGGAACGCCGGCCTGCATGAGAGACAGCGAAGATGCGCAGATCGTGGCCATGGAGGAGGAGCCGTTGGACTCCAGGACTTCTGAGACTACCCTGATGGTATATGGGAATTTTTCTTTGGGCGGGAGCATGGATTCGATGGAGCGGCGCGCCAGGCTCCCATGTCCGATCTCTCGGCGCCCTGTGCCCAGGCGTCCCACTTCACCCACCGAATATGGGGGAAAATTGTAGTGGAGCATGAAGCGTTCCCTTCGGTCGCCTTCGATGTCGTCGAATATCTGCTCGTCGAATACGGTGCCCAGGGTTGTTATGGCCAAGGCCTGGGTCTCGCCTCTGGTAAAGAGGGCGGATCCGTGGGTTCTGGGCAGGATGCCTACTTCACAGGTGATGGGCCTTATATCCTCGAGCCCACGGCCGTCGACTCTCATGCCCTTGTCCAGGATTCCGTCCCTCAAAATGTGGTACTGGAGATCCTCCATAAGGGCGGAGAAAAGCTTCTTCTGGGTTTCGTCGGTCAGTTGGGCGGCAAAGGCGGCTTCGGTTTCAGCCACGGCAGCCCTTACGGCCTGACCCCTTTCCTGCTTGATTTTGGTGAAGAGAGCCTTGGAAAGGCGCTCGAAGGCAAATGCCTTGATAGCTTCTGCGTTCTCCAGGGTGGCCTTCAAGGGTGCCAGTGCCAGTTTTTCCTTGCCTGCCAAGCTCCGTAATTCTTCTATAGCCGCGCAGATCGCCGCGATGGGTTCGCGGGCGCACTCGATGGCGCCTATCATTTCGGCTTCGGTAACTTCCTTGGAGCCGCCCTCCACCATGGTGATGCCGACTTTAGTGCCTGCCACCAGAATTTCCAGGCTGGCTGTTTCGCATTGCTCGTAGGTGGGATTGACCAGATACTTGCCGTTCACCAGGGCTACCCGCACCGCGGCTATGGGGCCAGCAAAAGGTATATCGGAAATATGTACCGCCGCGCTAGCGGCATTCACCGCAATGATGTCGGGGGGGTTCACCTGATCGGTGGACATGACGGTGGGCACGACCTGGATCTCTCGGCCGAAGGACTTGTCGAAGAGGGGACGCATGGGTCTGTCGATGATCCTGGATACAAGGATTTCCTTGTCCTTGGGCCTCGTCTCCCTTTTTATGAAACCGCCGGGGATCTTGCCCGCGGCATAATATTTTTCGTTGTACTCCACGGTGAGGGGCACGAAGTCCAGACCCTCGGTGACTTTATCGGAGCAGCAGGCGGTGGCGATGATCGCCGAGCCGCCGTAGGTGGCGAATACCGAGCCGCCGGCCTGCTTGGCCATGCGTCCAGTTTCCAGTACCAGGGTCTGGTCGCCCACTTTACAGCTTACTGAATGTACCATTGTATTTCCTTGTATTCTTGTTCCGGTTTCCGTGCCGCCGATCCCGAAAAGGGAGCAACGCTAACGTAAGCCGGTAAACGGGAAAAGGCCCGTGCGCGCAGTGCGGCAGGGCCTATCTGTTTAGTTCCTTTATTCATCACTTCCTGATCTGGAGTTTTTCCACCAGGCTTCTATATCCTTCCAGGTCGGTCCTCTGCAGATATTTGAGGAGCTTTCTCCTCTGCCCTACCATCTTCAGAAGGCCTCTGCGGGAGTTGGTGTCCTTCTTGTTGACCTTGGCGTGCTCCGTCAGGTCGAGGATCCTCCGGGTAAGCAGGGCTATCTGGGACTCTATCGATCCAGTGTTCTTTTCGCTCTTGCCGTACTCGAGTACGATCTGGGCCTTGTCCTCTTTGGTCAATGCCATCTTCTTATTTCTCCTTACACTCTTGTGATACCGAATTCATTATCGTCACTCGCCCCGAAACACAGGACGAGGGCTGATTCAGCCTGATAAAACCGCCCTCTAAAAGGGCATCGCATTCTTCTGTCTGTCCAGGATTCAGGCCTATCCTGTAGCTTCCATCGGGAGGAAGCAAAACCCCGGGACGAGGAAGGAGAATACAGCCGCCCTGACTCCGGTCTTTGGGAGATCCGAGGGCGGGACCGGCGGCGCTGGGCACTTCCACTTCCAGCTCACAGCTACGCCCCAGCATGTCGGCGGCCTCGGAAAGCCTGCCCTCCAAAATCGCGTTGCGAATTCTGGTGGAGCTTATGGGGTGGCCCGCGTATACGACAGGGTCTGCGACCAAGGCCTCTATTCCCAGGCGGCCGCAGATCTCCACCAGGGCTGCGCTGTTGGTATCCATCTTGTGACCGCACTTAAAGTTCGGTCCCACGGTGAGAAACCGCACATTGGCTTTAGCCAGAAGACCCAGGAAATCCGCGCCTGAAAGTGTACCGAAATCCGTGGAAAAGTCAATCAGTACGCAGGTGTCCAAGCCCTCGGCATCGAAGGCCTCGAGCTTTCTTTCCAAACTGAAAATGCTGCCCTTGAAAGTACCGGGGCGCAGGAGCTTTTTGGGATTTTCCATGAAGGTGATCACCGCGCTCTCCATTTCAGGTTTCTTGCCCGCTACCAGCCTGAAAAGAAGGCGATGCCCCCGGTGCACCCCATCGAAGACGCCCACCGATACCGCCACTGGATTGGACTCCTGGCGGCGGACAAATGCCTCCCAGCTTAAAATTCTCATAGCTTCGCTTCCTCGTACCCTTTCAGTACAGGGCCGTAGGCAAGTTGGCCGCCTTTGTTGTGAAGCACTCCGAGCAGTATGCCCTCGGGCGTGAATATGGCTGAGTCCTTGCCTGGCTCCACGTTTGCTGATAATTGGGACAGGAGGGAAGGAAGCCCATTGCCGAATGCTTTTATCTGCGCGGGGAGCAGAGTCTGAACTCCCAGTCCGATACTCCTGGCGATTTGTGGATCGAGATAGCGCAAAGCGGGTACCGATGAGGCCAGAAAGGATTTGTCGATGGCCTTGTCCACCGAAAAGGGTCCCACTCTCGTTCTGCGCAGGGAAATTACGTGGGCAAAGGTACTGCAGGCTTGGGCTATATCCCTGGCAAGGGCACGCACGTAGGTGCCGGAAGAACAGTGAATTCTGAAGGCTCCAATACCATTTTCATTGTCGTAGCTGAGAAGGTCCAGGGCAAAGATACTCACGGGCCGGGGAGAGAGGCTGAATTCCTGGCCTCGGATGGCTAAATCGGAGGCTCTATGCCCCTGAACATGGAGTGCGGAAAACCTTGGAGGTAATTGTTCGATCGTACCCTTAAAACCTTCGCAGGCAGCGGCGAGGATGGCAAGGCCTGGTAAAGGCCCCAACCCATCTTCCCTTCCCTCTGGATCGAGAGTGTCGGTACCCCGGCCGAACTGGAATTCTGCCAGATACTCCTTATCCAAGCCTAAAAACCAGGGCGATAGTCTGCTGTAGGAGCCAACCATCACGACGAGAAGGCCCGTAGCAAAGGAATCGAGGGTACCGGTATGTCCGATTTTTGATGATGGGAAAACCTTCCTGATACTGCCCAGGGCGGCGAACGAAGTCGCCCGAGCAGGTTTGTCGAAGAGAAGGTAGCCTGATTCGCTCATTGCCCGAGCAGATCCTTGATGGTGCCCACCATCTTGAAACCTTCCCTGATGCCGTGATCGGGAATGAAGTGCAGAAGAGGGGTGAGCCTGAGCCTAGCCTTTTTGGCAATTTGGGACTGTATGAAGCCTGCGGCACTGGCAAGACCTTCCGCTGCCAAATCCAAGCTGTCCTGGTCTTCGTCCAGGCAACTCACCCAAACCTTGGCATGGGAGCCGTCACGGTTAGCCTCAACCCTGGACACCGATACAAGGCTTCCCACCCTGGGATCCTTGATTTCGCCCGATAGAATGAGAGCGGAAATCTCCTGCCTGAGGAGTTCCTCCAAACGGCTACGCCTTATTTGATCCATTATCCTCGGCTTTCCCTAGGGACCTGGCAACCTCTACGGTTTCGTATATTTCCAGAAGGTCCCCTTCCTTGAGGTCGTTGCAGTTTTCGATGCCGATACCGCATTCGTATCCGGCCACGACTTCTCTTGCATCGTCCTTGAAACGCTTGAGGGAGCTTATCTTTCCCTGGAATATCTCTATCTCTTCCCTGATCACCCGCACCTGGCAGTGCCTACGCACGGCGCCTTCGAGCATGTAACAGCCGGCGATGATGCCGATCTTCGGGACCTTGAATATGTTCCGCACCTCTGCCTTGCCGATCTCCTGTTCCTTGAGCTCCGGCGACAACATGCCTTCCATGGCCTTGAGGATATCCTCCTGGGCCCTGTAGATGATGTTGTACTTTCTGATGTCGACTTTTTCCCTGTCTGCGAGCAGCTTGGCCGAGGCGATGGGGCGCACGTTGAAGCCTATGATGATGGCGTCGGAGGCCGAGGCCATCATGACGTCGTCGTCGGAGATGGCTCCCGCGGCGGCCCGCAGGACGTTCAGGCGCACTTCCTTGGTGGAGAGTTTCTCCAGCATGCCCTTGAGCGCCTCGACGGAACCCTGAACGTCGCCCTTTATGATCACCTTGAGTTCCTGCACCTCTCCGGCTGAAATCGTCTCGTAGAGGTTGTCCAGGGTGACTTTCTTGACGTTCTTGCCGCCCTCGTTGACATTACGCGTATACATGCGGT
>CAZHSK010000004.1:0-1217 GCA_964535235.1 uncultured Treponema sp.
ACCTGATCGCCAACTGCCCTGCCTATAAGAGCCTTGGCAACAGGACTTGCCCAGTTTATCCAGCCCCGCTCGGGGTCGCTCTCGTCGACTCCTACAATCCTGTAGCTGGATTCGGAGCCATCCGAGGCTCTCACCTCCGCGACAAGGCCGAAAACAATCCGCTCGAGACTCGCGGGCGGCTCTACAACTTCCAAGGATGCCTTCATGCGGCTCAAATACGCGATACGTCGGTCAATTTGGGAAAGTGCCCTGAGCGCTTCGGCCTTGTCCTCAGCCGCCGCCAGTACGGCGGCGGCTTTCGGCCTCTGCTCATCGCTTAGACTGCGGAGTTCCTCTGCCAGCCTGCGAGCCCCAACAGGGGTCATGTAGTTGCGTACACCCGGTGGCAATGGAAGAGGGATATCGTGCATGTCGTCGGTTTCGTCCGAGCCTGCATCCTCGTTCACAAAGGCTCTGCTCATGCCGGGAATATCCTAGTACCCCTTACGGCGTTTTTCATATTCTGGTTATGTACGATGACAGATCCCTTCGCCAGGTCTGCTTTTCCCCTTCCTTCTCCCAGCGAATTCTGCGCTTCACCACAAAACTGCCATCGTTACCCTTGCGGTATTCCACTACACCAAAACAACCAGCTCCGAGATACACGATTTTTTCACCGGCTTCCAGAGTTTCGGCTACAGAAACCCTTTCAAGGGCGCAGTCGAAATGCACAGGATTACCGCTATCCTTGTCTGAAAGGGCTCCAGCCAGATCGAATATGGGTTTGTCGCAGATCACGCATAGCTGGGGCGGCTGATTTTTCTTCTGTTCGTCCTTGCGGATTCCCAGGACTGAGCTATCCCTGGGAACCTTGGCCTGTTGGGTATGAACCCCTTGGCCATGAGCCCCTCGGGGATGATTCCCATGACGGGACTGGCCCTGTCGAGGATTATGCTTTTTACTGCCTTCTCCCTGGCGCCCGTTGGGATTTTTTCCGTTATTTTCCATCCTTTTCCTTTTTCTCCAATGTGTTAGTCAGAAAGCTGGCGATTCTGGTTACCGCGTCGTCCACATACCCATCATCATTCAATTTATGGCGCATCTCGCGGACTCTGTAAACATCCCTTATACCAGCTGTCAGGGGTGGCGGACCTGATGCAGGACCTGAAGCGGGGCTGGACCCCGCCCAGTCCATCGTATTTCTGCGAGTAGTTTCCCTTTTTTTCATAGTGTCTCGT
>CAZHSK010000004.1:1227-15546 GCA_964535235.1 uncultured Treponema sp.
CCCTTCCGGAAGCTTCATTTCTCTTCATAGCGTCTCGTCGAACGCTCCTTCATAACGCATCGGAACTCCGTCGCGGAAAAGGAAAATGACATCGTATCTAATTCTACTGTCCCTATATTTTCGATACTTGGAGAGGAAAATCTTAGAAGTTTCGATAATCCTGCGCTTCTTATCTCTGCCTACTGACCTGGCAAGGTCCATACAGCCGGCTTTCCTCCATCGTTTGACCTCGATAAAGGCAATAATACCTTCCCTTTCCGCGATGATATCGATCTCACCCCTGCCAGCCTTGAAATTGCGGTCCAAGAGAACCCAACCCTCATTCTCGAGAAGGTCCGCGACTAAACCCTCGCCTGCTCTGCCGAAACCCGTGGAAGAAATAGATGTTTCCACCCTCCCTCTACGCTCATCAGTGCCACCTGGGATTCAAACCAGTCGTCTGGGTAAAAAAAAGGCTGCCCACAAGGGCAGCCGATTGGAATCAAGAATAATTCTTTTATGCCTTGTCGGCGGGAGCTGCGGCAGGTGCGGCAACTGGTTCGTCCTTCTTGCTGGAAACAATGAGTTCCTTAACCTTGGACTTCTTACCCACCTTGCTGCGGATATAGTAGAGCTTGGATCTGCGTACTTTACCTCTGCGCAGCACCTCTACATTCTCCACTCTCGGCGAATTAAGGGGGAACACTCGTTCAACCCCGACGCCATAGGAATTTTTCCTCACGGTAAAGGTCTTGCCGATGCCAGCATTCTTGACGGCTATCACCAGGCCCTCATAGGCCTGGACACGCTCGGTCTTACCTTCCACGATCTTGAAGCTCACGCGTACGGTGTCACCCACCTTAAACGCGGGGAGCTCACTCTTCATCTGTTCGGCTTGAATGGACTGTACCAGGTTCATGCCATCCCCCTTCATCGATTGCCTCGCGTAACAACCGGGCGACATCTTCCGCCAGATTGTCTTTCGTAAGAAGCTCGGGGCGGTAGGCCAGCGTCTTTAGGATGCTTGCCTTGAGCCTCCACCGTGCGATTTGTGCATGGTTCCCCGACAGAACAACGTCGGGGACCCGCATACTATCATAAACTGCAGGACGTGTATACTGGGGATACTCGAGAAGCCCCTTCGAGAAGCTTTCTTCCTCCAGGGATTCTCCTGAAATCACCCCGGGCATAAGGCGGTAGATCGCGTCCACCACTACCATGGCCGCCACCTCACCGCTGGATAACACGTAATCTCCAATCGAAATCTCATCGGTTACCCTGCCGGCTATTATACGTTGATCCACACCCTCATAGCGACCGCAGAGAATCACCAGCTGCTTTTCCCGGGAAAGCTCCTGGGCATAGGACTGTGTCAGAAGCCTTCCAGAAGGAGTGACGAAGATAGTGCGCACAGCCGGTGAACCCGCATCTTCTAGAGCCCTGTCCAAGGGTTCGGGCTTCATGAGCATTCCGGCTCCGCCCCCGAAAACCTCGTCATCGCACTTGTGATGCTTGTCGGTGGCATAGTCCCGGATATTGACCAGGGAATACTCCACATAGCCTGCGGCTACCGCCCGCTTCATGATCGAAGCCTCGAAATACGCCTTCAGTATCTCAGGAAACAGACTGAGCAACGTAAGTCTCATTCCATCAACCATCCTGCGAGAAGATCCAGCGTTCTCTTTTTTAGATCGACTTCTCCCACGAACTCATTCCTAAAGGGAAGTAGGAAGGTCCCGCCTGAACCAGCCCTGCTGACCTCCAGCAGAGGATCCGAGGCACCATCTAGTACTGCCTGGATCAAACCCACAACTTCTCCACCGCATACAACTCGCAATCCTACAAGGTCATGAATATAGTATTCGTTTTTACCGAGAGGGCTGGCTTCATCCCGGGGCAGATAAATAAACAATCCTGTGAGAGCTCTCGCCTTCTCCGGAGACTCATAGCCTGCAAAGACAAGGCCCAGCCCCCAATCGCCCCTTTCAGCAAAGGCTATAGGAAGCCTGCGCCCATCGCCCGGACGGCCCTCAGGCGCGACCAGTGCTGATTTGAGCCCTTCTATGTGCGAATATTCACCGGAATAACTGTGAACCTTGAGCGAACCTTTCACTCCCCGGGGCGCGCCGAGCTTGGCGACGGCCAGAAGTTCAGGTTCAGGTTTGTCGTTCATCGAAAAAAGCTCAGTCCAGAATCTCCAGAATCACGCGCTTGGACTGAGCGTTGGCGCAGGCGGACAATATCGTCCTGATTGCCTTGGCTATACGGCCGTTTTTTACAATTACCTTTCCAATGTCAGCCTCGGCGACCTTGAGTTCCAGAATTGTTGACTTTTCGCCTTCGATTACCTTGATGTCGACAGCTTCAGGCTCATCAACCAGCGATTTTACAATATATTCGACTAAGTCTCGTTCCACGGGTTTCTCCTTAAAAAAGAACAGGCCGCCGGAAAAGATTTTTCTCCGGCGGACTCAAGCGGAGCTACTCCCTATTTGACGTGGATGCTCTTCTTGTTGAGAAGCGCGCGGACAGTGTCGCTGGGCTGGGCGCCCCGCTCAAGCCAGAACTTAGCCTTGGATTCATCGATCAGAATCTGCTTGTCCACGGCTTCAATGGGGTGATACAGACCAATCTCGTCTATGGTCTTGCTGTCACGAGGCAGACGGCTGTCCATGACAACGATGCGGTAAAAAGGACGGGCTTTGGCACCGAATTTCTTGAGCCTTATCTTCACGCTCACGGATTCCTCCTGAAACAGTTAAGGGAACTTGGATCCTCATTGCGAATCACATACCCCCGGCTTAAGGATCCGAATCGGGGAATTGCGCTCGAACTTTATATCCCAACAGCCCTTTTAAGTCAACTCGTCGGGGAAACCCTGTTGAACCAAAGTAGAAATGACCCCACGCGAACAAAGTAGAAATGTCCCCTTGCTAGAATCTAAGTGCTGGACTAGCCCAAGCCCTGGTTGCCATACCATTCTCGGCCATATACTATCCATTCAATGCTACCATTTTCCAGGGGCTCCCTTCTTCTCGCTCCCATGGTGGGAATCACCAACCGTGCATTCAGAACTCTTCTAGATGAATTGGGTGGCCCCGATTATGCCTTTACCGAAATGGCCAGCGCAGAGGCCTATATATCCAACGCACCCTTCGAGGCAGACTACACCGATCCACGGCCTAATCCGGCCCTCACCTCGGTGCAATTCTACGCCCGCAGCGCCAAAACCCTAGCTGAAGCCTGCCTTCGCCTCAAGGACAGGCCGGCGGAAGTCCTCCCTGCGGGCGTGGACATCAACTTTGGCTGCGCCGCTCCCCATATTCGTAAATCTGGGGGTGGATCTGCCTGGAGTTCAGACCCCCTCAAGGCTGCCGAACTGGTGGCGGCGGCCAGGGCTTCCTGGCCGGGCACCCTTTCAGCCAAAGTGCGTATGGGCCCCGATAAGGATTACCCCCGACTTCTTGCCTTTTGCCAAGCCCTGGCCGCCGAGGGCTTGGATTTCTTAAGCCTCCACCCCAGGACAGACGATCAAAAGTTCAGGCTTAGCCCCCGTCACGAGTTCAGCCTGAGGATAGCCCGGGATATTTCCTGTCCTTTGGTTGCCAACGGCGACATAGCAAGCTCAAGCCAGGTAGCGGCCCTCCTCGGAACGCAGAAGGCCAATGCGGAAGGCCCTGGAGTATACGCTGTCATGATAGGCCGGGAAGCCGTTCGAAAACCCTGGATTTTCTCTGTCCTTCGCGCCCCGCTTTCACGCGAAAAGCGCATCGACAGACTGGAGCTTGGACTTCGCTTTCTCGCCTTGGCAGAGCTCTATCTGCCCAGAGCCTGGCAGCTGGAGAGTGCCAGACGTTTTTTCTCCTATTACTGCGAGCAATTCTCCTTCGCCCATCATATCAAATTTTCAATCATAAACAGCCCCAATCTGAGCGTCATGAATCAAGAACTCCACTCCTACTTCTCCCAGGTCCCCAACGACAGGTATCTCATCCTCTCCTATTGACTTGCTAACAGTTTTACAATTATAGTTTTAGTGTAAAACTTGACCTTAAGGAGCATTCATGGCGCAGACCCTAGCCCAGATGTTTTTAGAATTGGTTGCCAGGCAGCCTCAAACAGCCGCACAGCTTTCCAAAGATTCGAAGGGTGTCTTCAAGCCTACTACGTACCAGGAGTTGTATAACAGCGCGGCCGCATTTGCCGCGGGGTTGAAAAATCTCGGTGTAGCCAGAGGCGACAAGGTGGGGCTTATCGCCGATAACCGCAAGGAATGGCTCAGTTCTGACTTGGCCATTATAGGCCTGGGCGCTGCCGACGTGCCCAGGGGTTGCGACGCCACAGTCCAGGAAATTGCCTATATCCTATCCTGGAGCGAGTGCAAGCTCGCGATATTGGAAAACGAAAAGCAGCTTAAAAAAATATTTGAAGCCCGCTCCTCCATGCCCCAATTAGAGGCAATCATCCTCTACGACCCTGCCGAAGAAGCAGCCCTCAAGGAAGCAACAGCCCAGGGATTGGCCGTCCACGTCTTCGAGACAGTACTCGAAGACGGAAAAAAATACCTTACGAGCCATCCGGATTTCTTTAAGGAAGAAGTTGCAAAGGGGACGAAGACAGATCTTGCTACAATTATTTACACCTCGGGCACTACCGGAGATCCCAAGGGTGTCATGCTCAGCCATGGCAATTTCCTGCACCAAACCGATTACATCCCCGGACTCATAGGCGTAAATCCCGGCGAGATATTCCTTTCGGTACTGCCTGTATGGCACTCCTTCGAGCGCATACTCCAGTACATAATACTCAAGTCCGGAGCAACGGTAGCCTATTCCAAGCCTATCGGCTCCATTCTCCTGGCCGATATGCAGGCAGTCCAGCCTCACTGGTTTCCCTCGGTACCCCGCATATGGGAATCGGTCAAGGACGGAATCTATAAGAACATCAAGCAGTCGAGCAAGGTAAAACGCGCGCTATTCAGCTTCTTTGTGGGAGTCGGAGAGAGTTTCGCCTATTTCCGCAATCATATGTTAGGTCGATACCCTCGGTTCAGCCCCCGCAGCCGAATTATCGAGATGGCCCTGGCTTTGGTACCGTTTATTCTTCTCGCCCCACTATGGGCTTTGGGCAATGTGCTTGTCTACAAGAAGATAAAAGCTAAGTTGGGCAAAAGGTTCATTGCCGGTGTCTCAGGCGGAGGCGCTCTTCCAGGAGCGGTCGATCGCTTTTTCGATGCCATAGGCGTATTGATACTGGAAGGCTACGGACTAACCGAAACAGCCCCTGTGCTCGGGTTCAGGCTGAAACATCACCCAGTAATCGGCACAGTCGGGCCTATTCATAGGGGAACCGAGATAAAGATCCTGGGAGAAAAGGGTGAAACCCTCGGTCCCGGACAGAAGGGTGTAATCCACGTGCGAGGTCCCCAGGTGATGGAGGGCTACTACAAGCGTCCCGATCTCACCGCCCGAATCCTGGACAAGGACGGCTGGCTTAACACCGGCGACTTGGGAATGCTGAGCTATGACGGCGAGATTAAAATAACCGGACGGGCCAAGGATACTATCGTGCTCTTAGGCGGTGAAAATATAGAACCCCTCCCCATCGAGCAGCGACTGTGCGAAAGCAGCTATATCCAGCAGGCCGTGGTATTGGGACAGGATGAAAAATTCCTGGCGGCACTCATAGTACCCAGGCAGGAAAACCTTATCGCCTGGGCCGATGAGAACAGCATACCTTACAATGACTACGAAACCCTGCTTCAGCAGCCTGAGGTAAAGGAGCTTATAGACTCCGAGGTTTCGAGTCTCGTAAGCCCCAAGAATGGGTTCAAACCTTTCGAGAGAATTTTCCGCTTCGCCCTCTTGCCCGAGGCTTTTCAGCCCGGCAGGGAACTTTCGGCCAAGCAGGAGATAAAGCGCCATGCCATAGTGGAGTTATACAAGAAACAGATACGAGGTCTCTTCGCCAAAGAATAGGAATCCAAGGCCGCTCCAGTAAGCTCTCAAGCTTACTGGAGCGGCCTTATTTTTTGCTCTAGATTTGTATTACTCGACTTCTATGTCGCCGAGCACGCTCTTCACATGGAGCCGTTTGGTCCCCTCGCCTATCCTGTAGGCGCATCGCCTTGGGCCTGTTCCCGAGGCGATAGTGGTACCCGGCGAACTAATCTGGCCTGAGAGCGTTTCGGCCCTAAATTCCACATTGGCCTGCTCGAGCATAAGGTTTATATCCCCCGAGTAGGTGGTGGCCTCACCTCCGCCAAAGTTGCCCGACAGCTCTAACTCAATATCTCCATCGTGGGATATCAGGCGAATTCTCCCTTCAGGCTTGAACACCGAAACATCGCCGTCCTTGGTGAGGGCTATAACATTGCCCTTCACCCTGGTAGCCTGGATATCTCCGCCCTGGGTTTCTATATGCAGGGAACCATTTATCTTTGAGCACTTTACCGAACCATCAATAGTATTGACCGTCGCCGACCCGCAATTGAGCAGGGTTACTGAACCCTGCACGCTGGAAGCCT
This sequence comes from uncultured Treponema sp., assembly GCA_964535235.1. Lineage (GTDB taxonomy): Bacteria > Spirochaetota > Spirochaetia > Treponematales > Rectinemataceae > UBA2256. The sequence continues at coordinate 7,733 of CAZHSK010000004.1, forward strand.
CCACGTTGCGGCCTCCATGGATATGAATCGCTCCGAATTCTGAAATAGCTAGAATATCCGCTTCACAGTCACGTACGTCTATCTCGCCCTTCATGCTGTGAATCTCCAGATCCTTTATGCAGGACGGGACGCTCACCGACACCCCTGCGGTGTATACATCCTTGGGTGTTTCGTTGGAAAAGATAAGAATCCGGTCGTGCCTTCGCACCGAAGGTCTCCAGGGATAGATGAGGGAAGCATTGCCGTGCAGTTCGTATTCGGCATGTATGAAGTTGTCCGCGGAAGTCTTTACGGTAATGATGCCTTCGGGGATTCGCACCACAAGGCGCTCCGCTGCCTCGGGATCTATAGTCTCTTGAAAGTATCGAATCTCGAGGTCTGCGCCCTCACTCCTCATGCCTCTGCTCCTTGGCGCACTGCACAGCGCGATAATTCATAACAGGATACCATATACTCCCTTTTTTGCCTAGCTTTTATGTTTCTAGCCCTTGACAGGCTTAGCCTTAGGTTTTATGTTTGGTTTGTGATATAAACTTGTTTATGGAGTCAGTATGAATATAAATGACAGCACACCAAGTGCCGGTGCCGTAGATTTGGAAAGCCTAGCCCAAACACTAACCGATTTACGCAAATCGGTGCGTACAAATAACCCTATTCTCAAGACAGTTGCGGTATCAAGGCTCTACCCTACCCTCGCCCTAGTGCTAGGAATACTTATGAGCGCATATTGCCTAGCTATTTATTTTATGCCCTCACTCTCCGGACAAGGCTCTTCCTGGATTCTCATCGCTGCCCTTCTAGTCGCTGGAGGTACGGTAAAGCTTTTACTTACAAACCGCATCGCAGGCCGACTCCCCAACGGGGGGTTCAAGGCAGTACTCCGGGCAATTTATGGCGGAAAGGCTGGAAGTTTCTTTGCCAGCGCGGCTCTTTGCATTCTGGTGGGTGTAATCTTCATACTCCAATCTGGTCACCCCTGGTATATCGCCCCAATGATTTCGATCTTCATTTCCTTTGCTGCCCACACCTTGGACTTCCTTATCGACTTGCCGGAGTATAGGGTCATGGCCTGGTCTTCCCTGATTTCCGGCCTCTCGGCTCTTTTCTTCATTGAAACTGCGCCTTGGCTGTGGATGGCCTTTATTTTTATCGCCAGTTTTGGTCTTTTTGGGATTGTCGGGCTGGCCAGGTCGAGGGAAGAGTCGGAGATCGGAGCCTGAGGATGCCGAATACAGTCCCACCTGATCCTGAGAAAATAATTCACGAAAGAGCCAGGCTCAGGATCCTCGTATACCTTGCATCGAGCCCGGACGCAGAGGTGAGTTTTCCAACTCTGCGACAGGCGCTTGAAATGAGTGCTGGCAATCTCTCAATTCAGCTAAAAACACTGGAAGATGCGCAATACATTACGCTTCACAAAAGTTTTAAGGACAGGAAACCTCATACGGCGATACGTCTCAGCCCATTGGGAAGCGCGGCACTGGAGCGCTACCTGGATGATCTAGAGGCAATGCTCACATTAGTGCGCGCAGGCAAGTCCTAAAAGAAAACTCCAAGGAGGGAATCATGGCCATTCTTTCATTATCCAAGATCACGAAAACCTACAAAAAAGGAGAGATCGAGGTACATGCTCTAGGAGGAGTGGATCTCGAACTGGAAAAAGGCGAGTTCTGCGCCATTGTAGGTCCTTCCGGCTCTGGCAAGACAACGCTTTTAAACATCATTGGCTGCCTGGACAAGCCTACATCGGGAATAATCAGCTATCAGGGACAGGAGCTCAAGGTTATGGGAGAAAAAGAGCTTTCCGCGTATCGCAGGGAACATGTCTCCTTTATTTTTCAATCCTATAATCTTATTCCTGTTTTAACCGTAGCCGAAAATGTAGAACTACCTCTCTCTATTGAAGGTTCTCTCACCAACGCACAGATGCGAAAGCAGGCCTTGGAAATGCTGGTTGCGGTGGGCATAGCGGATAAGGCGGACAGATATCCCAGAGAGCTTTCAGGAGGCCAGGAGCAGAGGGTTGCGATAGCCCGAGCCCTGGTAAAGAAACCTTCGGTGGTATTGGCCGACGAGCCTACGGCAAATCTGGACTCCCACAACGCTGAAGAAATAATTCGGCTCATGAAATCCATGAACGAAAAGCTTAGCACGACTTTTATCTTTTCCACTCATGATAAAATGATCATGGATGAAGCTCTTCGAGTCTTCCATCTGCATGATGGACTCATCGTAAAAGATGAAAGGAAGCGATAATGAAAAAAACGCTGCTCTCCATTGCACTTCGAAACGTTGTGCGCCACTGGCGGAGAAGCCTTATTTCCGCTATCGTGCTCACCGTCGGCATAGGTATGTTCATATTTTTCGATGCCATTTTAGCCGGCATGGATAGAATGACCATTGATTCCATGGTCCAATTCAATGACGCATCGCTGAAGGTCATGAGCGCTGAGTATTACGACAATAAAAGAACCATGCCCGTTTCCTACGGCTTGGCGGAAGCGGACAATCTCGCTCAAGAAATTGAATCCATGCTGCCAGAAGCGGTAGTTACTCCCAGGACGCCTTTTATGGCCTTCGCCTCCAACAGGATCGACAACGTCCCAGCACTCGGGTATGCGATAGACCCCGTTAAAGATTCAAGGGTTTTCAAATTGCCAGATACAATAGATTCCGGCACCTGGTTTTCGGACACTACTGAAGACTCCGAGATTCTTGTAGGCAAGCTTTTAGCCAGAGACCTGGGCTTAAAAGAGGGCGACTGGATACTCCTGTCCGCCAGAATGACCGACGACAGTATGAATGCCGACGAGTACAGAATAGCGGGAATACTGGATATCCCCGATATGGCTCTTAACGAAAGTGGAATTTTTCTCTCATATAGTGAAGCTAAAAAACTTCTTGGGGAAAACCTCCCTGTCACTACCCTAGCTGTTTCTCTTCCAAGGCCTGCCAATCTTAACAAGGAGTTGAGCGATTCCATTGCATCATCGTCAATAATTGAAGGTAGATTCGAAGGTTTAAAAGCGGTATCTATAGCGGAGGCGGCCAACGACTATATGGCCATGCGCGATATGAAGGCCAAGTACTCATCTCTCATAATTCTCATAGTCCTTCTGATAGCCGGAGTAGGCATAGTCAATACGATTTTAATGAGCGTGTACTCACGCATAAAGGAGATAGGCGTCTTGCGGGCTTACGGCATGATGCCCGTGCAAATACAAAGACTCTTTTCAATAGAAGGTCTGCTTATAGGCATAATAGGAAGCTCTGCTGCCCTTGTTCTTGGCAGTCTACTTGTGTGGTGGTCTATTCGCTGGGGCATTCCCATCGGCGACTATTTCGGAGGCCTCGACATGGGAGTTATCCCCATGGGTGACGGTCTGCGGGGTGAATGGCACCCCGGCACCATGGCCTTCGGTTTTTTCTTCGGCGTGGCGGCTTCTTGGTTTTCTGCCCGCATACCGGCAAGAAAGGCAGGCAAGCTGGAAGTGACCGAAGCCCTTCGTTTCGTCTAAAGGAGAATCTGCATGAAACTTTTACCCTTTGCATACAGAAACCTTCTCAGGAATAAAAGACGAAGCATTTTAGCCGCCGCTTCCGTCTTTCTATCCATACTTCTGGTTATGTTCATGGCCGGATTCCTTCAGGGATTCATGGATTCCATGGTCAAGAATTACATAAAAAATGAAACCGGCCATATAAATATAGCCACTCCGGGCTACAGGGAAAGAGCCAAGTTCATGCCTGTGGACGAGTACATAGAGTCCTCCACCGATTTGGCAAAAAACCTACAAAAGGGCCTTTCCGAGTTAGACCCAGAGGCGATAGTAACCCAGCGAATCCGCTTCGGTTTAATGCTGTCATCTGATACGGGCAATAAAGAAGCCATTGCTGTCGCGGGCAATCCTGAATTGGAACGCCGTCTTTTGATGCTGGATACGAAAATACTTCCCGGCGGTTCCTATTTGGAGAGTCCAGGCACTGTAATCCTCGGCGAGGGCTTAGCCAGGGACCTTGGACTCAAGGAAGGGGATACGCTCAAGCTCCTTACTCAGAAGGCCGACGGGGGTTTGGGTTTCAAGAAGCTTACAATATCAGGCATATTTAAAACCGGGGTCAATGCGTTGGATGGATTCCTGCTCCAAATCGGCCTGGAAGATGCGCGATCTCTCCTCGGAATAGAAGACGGTAGCCAGCAGATAGCCATCATGCTTTCGTCCCAGAGAAAAATGAATCGCGCGCTTCCCCTGATTGAAAACCTGGTGAATGCGGATCACGCAGGCGGCACTCTATCGGTGTTACCCTGGACCGCCATAGGCAGCTATCCTTCGATGATCCAGCTTTTGAATATCATGTACTATTGGGTCTTCATCTTTGTTGCTTTTTTAGGCGCATTTATCATTGCCAACGTTATGACAATGGTTATCCTGGAACGAAAAAGGGAAATTGGCCTGCTCATGGCTATGGGCATGCCGAGAAAACGGGTTTTACATCTTTTCCTCGCCGAAGGCACGATGCTAGGCCTTGCCGGATCCATAGCCGGCACCTTGATAGGCGCCCTTCTGGTGAGCCTGGTGGGGATAAAGGGCTTCGATTTAACCAGCGCCATGGCTGGCTTTTCCTGGCCTATGGATAACAGGATATATCCCTATGTATCAGCCTGGGCTATTGTCTTGGGAATACTCATAGGGAGCGCCGTATCGGCGGTGATAGCCTACCTTCCTTCGAGAAAAGCCTCGAAGATGTCACCCGTAGCCGCAATAAAGGCCCTTTAAACATGGGCATGCGAGGAGTTGATATGAAAATCGCGCAACGCTTATCTCTACTTTTCTCATTGTTTTTTTTATTCACGCTAGGCGTAGCGCCTATCGCTGCCCAAGCCTTAAGTGCCAAGGATATTCTTGCCCGAGTCGATGCCAACCAGATATATTCGACCATCTACTATGAGGGCAAAATGGAAATAGTATCGGGCAGCAGAATCAAAGTTAAAACCATGAAAGCCTGGGCGGAAGGGGAAGAGAAGTCCTTTATCGAATTCACCAATCCCGAGGACAGAGGCACGAAAATGCTCAAACTGAAGGACAGCCTGTGGATGTACTTCCCATCGGAACGGGATACGGTGAAAATCTCCGGAGCCATGCTGCGCCAAGGCATTATGGGATCGGATTTTTCATACCAGGACGCAATGAGCTCGGAGGAACTTTCCAGTCTTTATACCGCCAAAGTCGCGGACTCTGAAATCCTGGAAGGAAGGGACTGCTATATCCTAGAGCTGGAATCCAGCGTAAGCGGCGTTCACTATCCACGGCGCAAACTCTGGGTAGACAAGGAGCATTTCACAATCCAGAGGGGCGAGTTGTACGCCAAGAGCGGAGCCCTCCTCAAGGTGCTCAGAGTCCTTGGTACCTATTCTATCCAGGGGCGCCGATTCCCCTCGGTCGTAGAATACTCGGACCAGCTTAAAAAGAATTCCCGGACCCTGCTAACCATGTATTCGATCGAGATCGATCCATCCATCGACCCTGGCCGCTTCAGTCTGCAGGCTTTCTCGCGATGAAAACCCAGGCCGTAATCGCTGCCGCGCTCCTCTTGCTCGCCCCCCTGTTCGCCCTTGGCGCCGATGAGGGGTTGCAGTTCTCAACCCGCGTAACTACCAAAGTTTCCTTGAATTCAGATCTCGGTTTTACATCGGCCCCTTCGATTGGAAGCGCCACAAGCCTCGGCCTGCGGCTGGAAGGCGCCAGGGGTAATGCTTCACTGAGAGCAGGAGCCAGCCTTTCCCTGCTTCAGGGCAACGAGGCATCTGATCTTTGGATGGCTAAAACGATGCCCAGCGCCTTAGGCGACTTTCTTCTAATGTCGCCCGCCTTCGATCCCGCCGCAGTCGCGCCTTCGGTCATTCTTACCCTGGCTCTGGAAGAGCTGACGATCAGCGGCTATGCCGGGCCATTCGCTTTCGAATCCGGTTTAAGCCATGCCAACTGGGGCCTGGGCAGGGCTTTCAGCCCCGCCGACTATTTTACCGATATCGATTATTCCTCCGGCCAACCATCTCGTCGCGCTCTGCTTCTGGCCAAGGCACTTTGGTATCCCGGCCCCACTTCCAGCCTTGAGCTTGTCTTTTCACCCTATTCCAAGCTGGGCCAGGCCCTGGCCTTGCGTGCCTATACCAGTCTTGGCGATGCGGCAACCCTCGCCGTATCGGCAGGAATTCAAAGGGCGGAAGGATCTTCTACCGAACTCGCGCTGGGAGGGGCCGAACTCAGCCTCGATCTGCCCCTTGTCTCAGTGTATGCGGAGAGTGCCTTCGTATTCGATCCATACAGGAATTGGGATTTCAGCTACTCGATTATGGGAGGGGGAGAGACCAGGATAGCTGACATTGTCATTTCGGCCGAGTATCTCTTCGCCCCGAATGAAACCGCGAAAAGTAGTACCTACGCTACTGTTGCCTGGACGATCGATGAATGGTTCTCCCTCGCCATGCCCCTGGTATTCAGGCCTAGTCCGGAATTTTTACGCCTTGGCCTGTCGCTTTCCGCTTCGTCCTTGGGCTCCATGGATTATGCGGCGAACCTTTTCTTCCAAAAAACCGCTGCGAGCGGCTGGAGTACAGGCCTTAGTATCCAAGCCGGGCTCGCGTTCTAGAAATTGATCGCTCTCTATGGCATACTCATTCGATATCCAGGAGGGCAATCGTGTATAAGAATGTCGACCCGAAGGCTAATTTCCCACAGCAAGAGGAAGAAACCGTAGGCTTTTGGGCGAAGAACGATATTTTCAAAAAATCAGTATCCCATCGGGAGGGCAGCCCAAAATTCGTTTTCTACGACGGCCCCCCCTTCGCCACAGGCCTTCCCCACTTTGGGCATTTCGTGCCCGGCACCATCAAGGATATTATTCCCCGCTATAAAACCATGAAAGGCTTCCAGGTGGATCGCCGCTTCGGCTGGGACTGCCACGGCCTTCCTGTGGAAAATCTCATTGAGAAAAAGCTCGGGCTGAACTCCAAAACCGATATAGAAAAATATGGCGTCGCGGAGTTCAACGAAGCCTGCAGGGCTTCGGTGCTCCGCTATGTGGACGAGTGGAGGGCCATCGTCACCCGCCTGGGCCGCTGGGTGGATTTCGACAACGACTACAAGACCATGGAGCCGGACTACATGGAATCCATCTGGTGGATCATGAAGGAGCTTTGGAACAAAGGGCTCGTCTACGAAGGCCACTATATCCTTCCCTACTGTCCCCGCTGCTCCACCGTTCTCTCCACCCACGAGCTCTCCCTGGGAGGCTATAAGGACGTCCACGATCCAGCCATAACGATCCGCTTCAAGATCACCGAAGCGGCCGAAGCCCTGAGCGACCTCACCGACGGATCCAGCTACCTCATCGCCTGGACCACCACCCCCTGGACCCTGCCCTCCAACCTTGCGCTGGCTCTGGGGCCGGAAATAGACTATGTCTGCGTCGTGGACGGTAATGAACGCTACATCCTGGCCGAGTCCAGGCTTTCCGCCTATTACAAGCATCCGGAAACGCTGAATATCGCCTGGAAGAAGAAGGGCAAGGAACTGGCAGGCCTCCGCTACGAGCCACTATTCCCCTACTTCGCCAACCTCCATGCCCAGGGCGCCTTTGTCACCGTGCTGGGCGACTACGTCAGCACAGAGGACGGCACTGGCATCGTCCACACCGCCCCCGGCTTCGGCGAGGACGATTATCAGGTACTGAAGGGTACTGGAGTACCCACGGTCTGCCCCGTGGACGCGGAGTGCAAGTTCACCCCCGAGGTCGTTGACTACGCCGGCCGC
>CAZHSK010000004.1:15556-19837 GCA_964535235.1 uncultured Treponema sp.
GCGGAGTGCAAGTTCACCGAAGAAGTGAGCGATTACCAGGGTCAATTCGTCAAGGATGCCGACAAGGCAATCATGGAAAGGCTCAAGGCCGAAGGAAGACTGGTCAAGCGCGAGCAGGTCTTCCATGCTTATCCACATTGCTGGCGTTGCTCCAGTCCTCTCATCTACCGGGCCGTAGGCTCCTGGTTCGTGAAGATCGATCCTATAAAGCCCCACATGGTGGGCTGCAACAAGAAAGTGCTATGGGTACCGGCCCATATCAGGGACGGCCGTTTTGGCAAGTGGCTGGAAGGGGCCAGGGACTGGGCTATAAGCCGCAACCGCTACTGGGGCAATCCCCTGCCCATCTGGAAATGCGAATCCTGCGGCAAAACAGTCTGCATTGGCTCCAGGGCCGAGCTCAAGGAGCGCTCCGGGGTCGAGCTAAAAGACCTCCACAAGCACTTCGTGGACAAGGTGAGTTTCCCCTGCGAATGCGGGGGCACGATGAACCGCATCCCCGAGGTTCTGGACTGCTGGTTCGAGTCCGGCGCCATGCCCTATGCCCAGATCCATTATCCCTTCGAGCACAAGGACAATTTCGGCGATCATTTCCCCGCCGACTTCATCAACGAAGGTTTGGACCAGACCAGGGGCTGGTTCTACTCCCTCACCGTCCTGGCCGCCGCCCTTTTCGAGAGCCAGGCCTATGACGCCTGCATCTGCTCAGGGCTCGTCCTGGCCGAAGACGGCAAGAAAATGTCCAAGTCCCTGCGCAATTACACCGATCCGGTGGAAGTGGTGAACAATTTCGGCGCCGATGCGCTTCGTCTCTTCCTGATGAACTCAGCCGTTTCCAGGGGCGAAGATCTGCGCTACTCCGACGAAGGTGTGAAAGATGTGCTCAAAAGCGTCATCATCCCCCTGTGGAACGCCTACGGATTCTTTGTAACTTACGCGAACATAGACGGGGTAAAGCCAGGCGAACCCGATCCCGCCTCGATCTCCAATCCCCTGGATAAGTGGATACTCTCGGTCTGCGAGCGCATGGTCGAAAAGGTTACGGCGGGCCTGGATGCCTACGAGATGCAGAGTGGCATAGAACCTATCGTGGACTTCATCGACAGCCTGAACAACTGGTACATACGGCGCTCCAGGCGGCGTTTCTGGAAGTCCGAGAACGACCAGGACAAGGCCCAGGCCTACGACTGCCTGCACAGGGTACTGCACAAACTAATCCTTGTGGCCGCGCCCTTTATCCCCTTTATCACCGAGAATATCTATCAGAACCTGAAGCAGGTAGGCCAACCCGAATCGGTCCATCTCTGCGACTGGCCAGCCTACGATGCCCGATACCGCGATATCGAACTGGAGCGCGACATGGAATCGGTGCGCCATGCCGTGTCCATGGGCAGGGCCCTGCGGGTAGCCAACGATCTTAAAACTCGCCAGCCCCTGGCCTCCGTGATGCTGGTCACCAAGGTGACCGAAGAAAGAACCGTGCTCTCCGCCATGGAAGAAATCCTCCAGGATGAACTCAATGTAAAATCCGTCCTCTTCAGGGAAAACGAGGAAGAGCTAGTGGAGTATTCCGCCAAGGCCAATTTCCGTGTTCTGGGCAAGGAACTGGGCAAGGATATGAAGATTGCCGCTGCGGCTATCGAAGCCCTCAAGCCACGCGAGATAGCTGCGATGGTGGACGGGGGAAGCATTACCCTGGAGGTCGCAGGCCGCAGTCTGGTGCTGGACAAGGAGAAGGTTGAGGTGCGGCGCACCGAAAGACCGGGCTTGAAGGTGCTTAACGAGGGAACTCTCACCGTAGCCTTGGACACGATAGTCAGCCCGGAGCTACTCCGCGAAGGTTATGTGCGCGACCTGATCCGCGGTGTGCAGAATCTGCGCAAGGAATCCGGCTTGGAGGTTACCGACCGGATAATTCTCACCTTGAGTGGAGACACCGAACTCAAGGAAGCCTACGAGGAGTTCGGCGAGCTCATAGCTGGCGAGACATTGGCCTCCGGCACCCAATGGACTTTTACTGTTTTGGAAGCAGCTACTACTATCGAGGCAGGGGAGAAAACCTGGCTGGCATCGATACGGAAAGCTTGACGGAAGGCTTGAGGTTTTTAAACCATCAAATAGGCCGCGGGGGAACGTTCAAAAGAGCTTTCTTCCGCGGCTCTTTTTTTTACCTACACCCTCTGTCGCCTGCGACAGAGGGTGATATATTTTATAAAAGGCTTTGTTTGCCGTGTTATGCCGATCAGGAAAATGGCCGAAATTAAAGAAGATTTTCTGAAAAAACCGGTGGACGATGCCTTCATTACAGTTTATCATGAAATGAAGTACTGAATTGTAGTAAGAATAATATTTTCGCAGGAGGATATTTTATGCATAAAGGCAGGAAATTTCTTATCGCGTTGGTGGCGATGCTCATAATGACATTCGCCTCCTGTGCGACAAAGGAACCAAAAATTCAACCCGAAACACCTCCCGAACCGACAACTACGACAACGGTGCAGGTGCCAGCCCAGCCTGAGCAGACTGGGTCGGGTTCTCAGCCCGTGACTACCCCTGTCGCCGTCGAGCAGCCCTCGGTGTCCGAGACCGAACTGCGCAATCTATTCGGCCAGGCCAATTCTCTTAAAATTGAAGCCGAAGCCTACGAAATCAACAGGGTTTTGCCCGAGGATTTCGCAAAGGCTGACGCCGAGTTCAAGGCAGCCAGCGCCGACTATGACGCTGTGGTTAATCAGCCGCTTTACAATGGGGTAACCGCATTCCCGGTAAAAGATAAGCTGGAAAAATCAGCCGCATCGTGGGAAGCCCTTCTCGCCGAAGGTATGCCTCTCAGGGCCGATGAAGAAAGCGAAAAAGCCGCGGGCTTCAAGCTTGCAGCCATATCAGCCGGCGCTCGCGAAACCGCAGCCGATCGCTACGAGGGAGCCGAATCACTCTTGGCCGATGCCGATGCTCTTAATGAAAATGGCAGCTTTTCCATGGCCATTCCTGCATACACACAGGCAGCAGCTGCCTATGATGTTGCAGCCGAAAAAGCCAAGGCTAACCAGCTTAGGTCCAAGATTTCCGACAACGATTATGCCAAGTATGCCGAAAGCTCCTTTATTATGGCCGAAGACAAGTACAACGCTGAGGAATCCCTCTGGGAAGCCGGATCCTTAAACGATCTCAAGGCCGGTGCAGCCAGCCTGAGGGACGCCAACGCATCCTACGAGTTCGTCATATCCTCTGGTGCTGAATATAGAGCTCTCGAAGGCAAGGACATTGCCCTGGCAGCCCAGGCAAGAGCCTTGGATGCGGGTGCCGACAAGAATGCCCCTGAGGAGTTCGCCTCGGCTACCGACATTATGAACGAAGCTTTGGCTAACCAGACCGCGGGCAACCACGAGAGTGCCTATCTCTGGTACGTAGATGCCGCTGAGGCTTACGATTCTTCCGCTAAAGCCTCTTCAGGCCTCAAGGCCGAGGCCGCGACCGCCCTCGCCACAGCCAAGACCGCCGTGGCCGCCACAGAGGAAAAGTCTGCCAAGGCCGGTATAGAAGATAAGGTGTATCTCCCCGAGGCCCAATACTTCCTGGCCAGGGCGGAAATCCAGAATGACAACAAACTCTATGCCGACGCCACGGTAAGCGCCAACGAAGCCACCAACTACGCAGGGCTGTCCAATACCTATCTGGACTCCGAATATGCCAAGCAGCAGGAAGCCGCCAAGGCCGGAGCCGAAAAAGCCATTGCCTCTGCCAGGGAAGCCGTTGCAGCCAGTGAAAGCAAGGCTGCAAATGCCGGCGTGGAAGATAAGGTGTATCTGCCCGAAGCCCAGTACAACCTGGCCAGGGCCGAGATCCAGAACGACAATCATCTGTATACAGATGCCACCACCAGCGCCAATGAGGCTATCAATTATGCCGGCATGTCGGAGCGCTATGTGGATGGAAAGATCGCCGAGCAGGTAGCCGCCGACAAGGCCGAAGCAGACGCAGCCATGGGCGATGCCAAGACCAGGATGGCCTGGGCCGAGAACAACGAGCTCAAGAAGGATTACCCCGCCGAGTACAAGGAAGCCTCCGCCGCAATGGAAGGCGCCGAGCTGGCCTATGCCAACGAGCGCTATGCCCCCGCCGCCGATCTGGCCGGCGAGGTCTCCTCCATACTCTCCGACGATTTCCAGAAGCAGGTGCTCGCCGATCGTGAGGCCGCCGCCGCCAACGCTGTTGCCAAGGCAGAGGCAGACGCAGCCATGGGCGATGCCAAGACCAGGATGGCCTGGGCCGAGAACAACG
>CAZHSK010000004.1:19937-26769 GCA_964535235.1 uncultured Treponema sp.
ACAAGGAAGCCTCCGCCGCAATGGAAGGCGCCGAGCTGGCCTATGCCAACGAGCGTTACGCCCCCGCCACTACACTAGCCAAAGAAGTATCCTCCGTCCTTTCCGATGACTTTATGAACAAGGTCCTTGCCAGCAGAACGCCTGAAGCCATACAGGCGGCCAAAGAAGAAGCCAAGAAGGTTGAAGAAGCCAAGCAAGCGGCTGTCACCAACAATGCCGCCAAGGACGGAGCCTTCGCGGAAATCGACAACGCCCAAGCCAGATACGACTGGGCCAAGTCCAATAACGCGGAGAACAATTACAAGGACCTGTTCACCAAGGGTGGAGACGACCTAGCCAAGGCCAAACAGGCCTATGGCGAAGGCAGGTTCGTGGATGCCTCGGCCTTAGCCAAGGAAGCGATGAAGTCTCTGTCTAACATAAAAGCCTTCGCTCCTCTGCCCGCAGTCTATATCGTCCGCCTGATCCCTGAACGCAGGGACTGCCTGTGGAGAATCGCCGAGTATCCCTTCATCTACAACAACCCCCTCAAGTGGCCCGTGCTGTACGAGGCGAACAAGAAAACCTTCAGGGACCCCTCCAACCCCGACTTGATCTTCCCCGATCAGGTACTCAATATCCCGGCCATAAAGGGCGAAACCCGCTCCGGCACCTGGGATCCCAAGAAGACCTACAATCCCCTGCCTAAAAAGTAGGATGAGCGAATCGGGCGGCTTATAAGCCGCCTAAGGATGCAAAAAGGGCTTTCCGCCGAGGCGGAAAGCCCTTTTTTTCGATATTTATTAGTGTTCTGCGGGCGTTTTAGCCGAAAGAGGTTTAGAAGAGGCCTAAGCTGCTTGTATCCTGTTGGAAGAAGCCCTTTAGCAGGTTGCATACTGCACTATGATCGGAAGCGTCTATCGTTTCCCTTGAAGCGTGCATGGATAGAAGCGGGTGTCCGATATCCATACAGCGGATCCCCAGACGCGCCGCGGTGATAGGACCGATGGTAGAGCCGGGCTGGCTGTCGGCGCGGGCCATATATTTTTGCCAATGCAAGCCCTGCTCTTCACAAAGTTTAGAAAAAATGGCTTCGGTAAGACTGTCGGTAGCGTAACGCCTGGATGCGTTCAGCTTGAGCGCTGGGCCGAACCCCAGTTTGGGCGAATAGCGAGGATCGTATTTTTCTGCATAGGCTGGATTCCAAGCTTGGGCGGCGTCCAGGGATATACAGAGCGAGGAGGATACTGCCCTGTAGAAGTCCTCGGCGCTGCCCTTGAGGGCAATATTGACCCTGGCGATCAGGTCCCGTAGAAAACTGGAATCGGCTCCGCCGGGAGCTCTGGATCCAATTTCCTCGGCATCCATGAAGCAAGCTATCTGGGTGCTGACTCCCGGTTTAGCGGCGCAGAATGCATACAGAATCGCCCTACATCCGGCCAGGTTATCCAGTCGGCCTGCATTGATAAGCTGGGCAGCCATGGAGTCTTGAACAGGAGTGGATTCGAGAGTTCCGACATATGTATGGGAATTGGATGCTAGCCCGCTTCCGAAGATCACGGCTTTCTGACTGTCATAAAAAGACAAATCCATGCCGGCTATGCTCTCGTTCGGCACTGCCAGCTCTTCGGCCAGCCTGGATGCAAGCCAGGAACCCTGGGCTTCCGATGCCTTAGCCGAGTCTAGAATATCGACAAATACGGGAAGATGCTGATGGGCTTTGAACTCCATTCCCCTGTTGAGTTCCCTGTCCAAATGGATTGCCAGTCCGGGTATGACGCCTACGGGTCTTACCGAATCATAGAGGCGAGGCGTGTAGCCTTTTTCACCTTGCAGTATCACCTGCCCCGCAAGACCTAAGGGTTTATCCACCCAGCTGGAGAGCAGTGCCGAGCCATAGGGCTCCACCGCCAGTCGAAGCATGGATCGGTCTAAAAGCTCAGCCCCAGGCCGTACTTTAAGACTTGGACTATCGGTATGGGCACCCGCCAGAAGAAAGCCCGCTGATCCCAGGGGATGGAATCCTGGTTTAAAGGCTATGAGGGCTGTGCCTCCCCTCCTGATAAAGTAGGAAGCCCCCGGCTCTAGGTTCCAGGGATCTTTTTCGAAGAGCTCCATGGCGCCCTTAGCCATAAGGTAGGCTGCCATATTTTCCACAGCCTGGTAGGGGCTGGGAGACGCGTCCAAAAAATCACAGAGGTTTCTTGCAGTGTCGCTCATCGATAACGTTCCTTAACTCTGAACCCTGGTATCCTGCCCGCCAGAGGCCAACTGCCTGCGCAGCTCGCGGATATCGGCGAAATAGGAGAAGAGAAGCGTTCGCAGTTCCATTATTTCTGCCCTGAGGGATGGGTCTCCGGAGGTTATTTCTTCTTCCATAGTCCTGCATGCCGCCTTGAGCCCCAGTCCGCGCACCAAGGCGAGGTGCTTGAGCCTGGAGAGGGTGCAGAGGTCGTGACTGGAATAGGCCCTTCTTCCAAAGAGATCTTTGCGTGGAGCTAGGAAGGGAACTTCTTTTTCCCAGAACCTGAGGGTAGAGGCGGGAAGCCCCAGGAGGGCTTCAACCTCGCCGGTGCTGTATGCCTTCATGATTTTTTCCTGGAATTCCAGTCACGACGGGAGGCCTTGAGGTCCAGGCTGACAGGGATGGATTCCAGCGCAAAATCCTTCCGAATCTTGTTCTTCAAGAAGGAAACATAGGAATCTGGCACGAGGTCGGGTCTTGTGACAAATACCAAAAACCGCTGGGGATTGGTGGAGGTCTGCACCGCATAGCGAAGCTTGAACTTTGTCCGCGAACCAACGGGCGGAGGGTTATGCTCGATCCAATCCAGGAATGCCTTGTTGAGCCTGGAAGTCTCGATCTTCTTGTTCAGCATCGCATGGCAGGTAATAACGGTATTCATCAGCTTGTCTATGCCCAAGCCCTCCTTGGCCGATACGGCGAGCACGGGAGCATAGGCCATTTGGCCGAAAAAGAAGCGAAGCTTGTCCCGGGACGCTTCGAAAGTGTTTTTGATCTCGGGCATGAGGTCCCATTTGCTCAGGACAAAGATCACTGCCCTGCCCTCATCCACGGCGAAGGCGGCTATTTTCTTGTCCTGTTCGGTAAGTCCTTCCTCGGCGTCTATCATCAGCACGATCACATCGGCTCTTTCGACTACCGAAATGGAGCGGGTGACCGAATAATATTCCACATCATCCTGGACCTTTTTCTTGCGCCTGATGCCCGCCGTGTCCAGGACTACGATGCCCCTCCCTTTCCAGGTAAAACGCCCCTCTACCACATCTCTCGTGGTGCCGGGCTGATCGCTTACGATGCTCTTTTCCTCGCCCAGCAATACGTTGAGAAGGCTGGACTTTCCCGTATTGGGCTTGCCCATGATCGCAAGGCGTATATCGGCTCTTTCCATGTCCACTGCCGTCACTTTGGAGAAATCGAGGCGCGCGGCCAGCTTTTCCAGGAGCACATCTATGTTCCTGTTATGCTCGGCGGAGATGAATACAATATCTTCATAGCCCCAGCGAAGATGGGTCCAAGCCTGGTTGTCCCTTTCGGGGGAGTCGGCTTTGTTGACCACCAGGATCAAGCGCTGGCTCATCGGACGAAGGAGGGAAGCAAATTCCTCATCCTCCGGACTTATGTCGGTGGCGTCCACCATGAAGAGCAGAAGATCGGCCTTGTTCAGCACAGAAAGACTTCGGGCGACTACCAGGTCGTCCAGGCCTTCCCTGTCCAGCTTGAATCCTCCCGTGTCCACCAGACGGCAGCGGGAGCGCCCATCGGGAAGGAGCAGCTCCGCCTCGATAGGATCTCTGGTAACACCCGGCCGGGGATCGGTTATCGCCCTTCGTTTGTGAAGAAGCCTGTTGAAGAGAGTGGACTTGCCCACATTGGGTCTACCGATCAAGGCTACGAGAGGGAGATTCTCATAGCGTAATAGCGTCTTCACTTCGTCCCGGACTTCCGCCGTACTTTCTTCTTTATCTGTCGTTTCCTGCCTGCGCATGGGCTTACCGTCCTAGGTCTTGTAGCGATTAGCGATGTGTGCGGCCACCTGGGTCGAACTCGTCATAGTCATAACAGTCGCCGCGAGGTTTTCCGCCTCTTCGAGCTTTTGCGATAAAAGAAAACTCTTCACAAATGGAATGGATACCGCCGACATGGAGAGTTCCCTTAAACCCATGCCCACCAGCAGAAGGGCTGCCAGAGGATCGGCACCCATCTCGCCACAGAGGCTCACCTCGATATTAGCCTTGCTGGCTGCTTCTATCGTCATTTTTATCAGCCTGAGCAGGGCGGGATTATAAGGATCGTGGAGGTAAGCGACCTTTTCGTTGCCTCTGTCCACCGCCATGGTGTACTGGATGAGATCATTGGTGCCGATGGAGAAGAAATCGGCGCTCCTGGCCAGCACATCGGAACAGAGGGCTGCCGAGGGTACTTCGATCATGATGCCTGCCTTGATATGGTCGGGCACCTCAAGCCCCCTCATGCGGCATTCCCACTGAGCCTCTTCAAGAATGCCCCTTGCCCGCACCAGTTCCTCCATAGTGGAGATCATCGGGAACATGATGCGTGTGTCGCCGTAAACTCCTGCCCTCAGAATAGCCCTCAGCTGGGTTCGGAATATGTCAGTCTTGGAAAGGCAGAAGCGGATAGCCCTCCAGCCCAGTAGGGGATTTTTTTCATCTTGGGCTCCCAGTTCGGGCAACACCTTGTCCCCGCCGATATCTAGGGTTCTGATGGTGACTGGCTTGCCCTTCATGCCTTCCACCACCTGTCTGTAGGCCTTGAACTGGGCTTCCTCGCCAGGAATATGCCCCCCGAGGAAAAGGAATTCAGAACGGAAGAGCCCTATGCCGTCGGCGCCCTGCTGGATAACAGAATCCAGTTCGTCCGGCACCTCCATGTTAGCCTTGAGGAGGATTCTCTCTCCGTCCTTGGTGGCTGCGGGAAAATCCCTTATGGAGGAAAATTCCTTTTGCCTGGCGATTCTGAGGCTGCGGGCGGCCTTTTCCTTCTTGAGCGCCCCTTCGTCAGGATCGATAACCACTAGCCCTCTGTCACCATCGATTATAAAAGGCGTCCCGCCCCTAACATCGGCCATGAACGAACCCAAACCCAGGACAGCGGGAATGCCGAATGCCCTGGCCAGTATGGCGGCATGGCTGGTGCGGCCTCCGGCTTCCATGGCTATTCCCTTTATTCTGGAACGGGCCATGCCCACCATGTCTGAAGGCAAGAGATCCCTGGCTACGAGGATGACATCCTTGTCTATATCGGCGAGGCTGAATCGCTCTCTGTGGAGAAGGTGTCCTAATACCCTGTGAATGACATCATGGACGTCCGAGACTCTTTCTTGGATGTAGGGATCCTGGGAAGAGGAAAGCTGGTCTATCATCTCCTGCTCGAGGGTGAAGACAATGCTCTCCACGTTGAGCAGGGAACTCTTGAGCCTATCGCGCACCTGGGCGGCCACATCGGGATCGTCCAGCATAAGGAGGTGGGCATCGAAGATGGCCGCCTGTTCCTCGCCAGCGACGGACAGGGCCTTTTCACGCAAGACCCTCACCTCTTCCTTAGCCTGGTTTACCGCCTGTTCAAAACGCCCATACTCCCCTTCGCTCTCCTCGGCCTGTATGGAGTAGGCGGGGATAGGAGCGCTGTAGTCGTCGGCAAAGAGGAAGGCAGGACCGATGGCAGTGCCCGGTGAAGCGGCGACGCCGCGCATTTCTCGCATGGGTGGACTGTAGCAGATATTAGCCGTATCGTCAAATAACCAGGGCTGCCCTTATTGGAGAACGTTGATGGGATTTACCGATTTACCGTTTTTATAGACAGTGAAATGCAGGTGAGGTCCCGTACTGTAGCCGGTGTTGCCTGAAAGCCCCACCCTGCCACCCTTGGCCAGGTACTGCCCTTTTTTTACAGAGATGGAAGACATGTGGGCGTAGAGGGACTGCCAACCGCTGGGGTGGCGGAGCATGACGTAATTTCCCATGATGGGCGAATAGCCTGCTTCGCTTACGCTGCCCTCCATTCCTGCCGCCACGGGTGTGCCCGAGGGTACTCCAATATCGATACCGTTATGAAAACTGTTTTTGCCGCTGAAAGGATCCCTTCGCCAGGCATACCACGAGGTAATATATCCCCGTACGGGCCAGCGGAAGAGGTCGCCTGATATCTCCCTAAGCACTACGCTGGGCAATTTAGCATCGGGAAGAAAGAGCTTGCGCCCCGCATCGAGCTGGCTTTTCATGAGCCCGTTAGTCTCTATCAGGCGGTCGGGAGAGATAGAATGGGACTCGGCGATGGACTCAACGCTGTCCCCGGCTTTGACGTTATAGAGAATGCCGGAAATATTGGGAATCTTGAGAAGCTGGGATGGCTTGAGTGCCCTGGCCGATTGTATTTCGTTGATGCTGAATATTGTATCTACGGTAATTCCATGGGATTCGGCGATTCCAGATACCGTATCGCCCTTTTGAACCTGGTACACGGAGTAGTACAAGCCGCTGTCTTCGTCTTCGATAGTGGCCGCATCGGGAATGATGGTGGTGGAATCGACGCTGCCCACAGCAAAATCGGGACCAGGCATAGGCCTGAAACTGGAGCCGATCAGGGCGATGAGGCAGAGTACGGTAAAGACAGTGTTTTTCAAAGAAGATAGACTGGCTATCCTCAGCAGTATATCTGTATGCGAAGGTCCGGATTTCGACCTCACCACTCGCTCCGGGTATTACAGGATCGTATCAGTATATCGATACCTAAGAATGGATGCAATCGTTTTTTCAAGGTTTTTTCCCCGGGCTTATCCGTCTCTCCAACCTTGCTGCGGTTTGTTTCGCT